>JBBSDR010000395.1:0-6353 GCA_038240465.1 Gemmatales bacterium | reverse complement strand
CGGTATGCTGAAGCCATGCAATCCTACGTCTCCCATCTGGAAAGCGCACTTGACGGCACGCGGTTTCCCGCCGGCCAGGTCCACACGATTCACCAGGGCCGGCCGCTCTGGGTACGCTACGATCTCGAAGCCGCCGGCCGTGCCTTGCAGCCCGCCATGCTCAAGGATCGCCCGCCGTCGCTCTGGCGCTATCGCGAGTTGCTGCCGTTGCCGTTCGACGCCGATCCCGTGACCCTCGGCGAAGGCATGACGCCCCTGCTGCCGTGTCCGCGCCTGGGCCGCGACATGGGGCTTGAGCGACTCTTCGTCAAGGACGAATCGCAGCTGCCGACCGGCAGTTTCAAGGCTCGCGGCATGACGACCGCAGTCAGCATGGCCAGGCACTTCGGCCTCAAGACGCTCGCCATTCCGACGGCCGGCAACGCGGGCGGAGCGATCGCTGCTTATGGCGCCCGCGCCGGCATGGAAGTGTACGTTTTCATGCCTGAGGATACGCCGGTCATCAATCAGATGGAGGCGCGTCTCTGCGGGGCGAAGGTGTTTCTCGTCAACGGGTTGATTACCGATTGTGGCCGAATTGTCCGCGAAGGTACGGAGAAAATGGGCTGGTTCGACGTCTCCACCCTCAAGGAGCCGTATCGTCTCGAAGGCAAGAAGACGATGGGACTGGAGCTTGCCGAACAGCTCGACTGGGAGTTGCCCGACGTCATCCTCTACCCCACAGGGGGTGGGACAGGCCTTATCGGCATGTGGAAAGCCTTCCAGGAATTGCGCCAGCTCGGCTGGCTCCGCTCGACACGGATGCCCCGGCTCATCAGTTGTCAAAGCGATGGCTGCGCTCCGATCGTGCGCGCCTTCGAGCGCGGCGAGCGCTTCGCGGAGTTGTTCGCCAACGCGCACACCATTGCCAGCGGGCTGCGTGTGCCGGCCGCGGTCGGCGACTTCATGATGCTCGACGCGATCAAGGAGAGCGGCGGCTGCGCCATTGCGGGGCAGGAAGGACGTATCGTCGAGTGGATGCGCCGCGCTTGCGCCGCCGAGGGAATCAGCGTCTGTCCCGAGACGGCGGTCTGCTTCGATTGTCTGGAGCAACTCATCGCCAGAGGAGCGATTCAGCGCGCGGAGCGCGTGGTCGTCTTCAACACGGGGGCGGCGCAGAAGTATCCCGAGACAGTGACGCTCGATCTGCCGCGGCTCGACAAGGATCGGCCCATCGACTACGAGGGCCTGCGCTCGTGAACACCTTCGGTATCGCCGAGGAAGTCCTCGACGCTCTCGAGCGGAACAGGCCGGTAGTCGCCCTCGAATCGACGTTGATCGCCCACGGCCTGCCCTGGCCCTTGAACTTCGAGACCGCACAGGCGGCCGAGGATGCCATTCGAGACGAGGGCGCGATTCCGGCGACGATCGCAGTCTTCGATGGAGTACCCACGATTGGGGCGTCGAAGGAAGACATCTTGACGCTGGCGCAGGCAACTGGCGTGGTCAAGGCGAGCCGGCGCGATCTGGCGATGGTCGTGGCGCAGAAACGTACCGCGGCGACGACGGTCTCGGCGACAATGGCCCTGGCTCATCGCGCCGGCATTCGCGTCTTCGCCACGGGCGGCATCGGCGGCGTTCATCGCAACGCGACGCAGACCGGCGACATCTCGGCCGACCTGACGGAATTGGCACGCACTCCGGTTGCCGTCGTCTGTGCGGGAGCGAAGAGCATCCTCGATTTGCCGCGCACTCTGGAGATGCTCGAAACGCTCGGCGTCCCGGTGGTTGGCTATGGGACGAACACCTTTCCCGCGTTCTACCTGCGGAGCAGCGGCGAACGTGTGTCGGCCCGCGTCGATAGTCCCGGCGAGGCGGCGGTCCTTCTGGCCGCTCACTGGCAACTCGACGGTGCGGGGGTGGTGCTGGCCCAGCCAGTGCCGGCGGACGCCGCCCTGGGTCCCGAAGAGTGGGAGGCCGCTCTTGCGCAGGCCGAACGGGTGGCGGCGGCGAACGACGTGCGCGGCCCGGATGTGACACCGTTCCTGCTCGCCCGGCTTGCGGAGCTGACCGGCGGTCGATCGTTGCGAGCGAACCAGGCGTTGATCCTGGCCAACGCCCGTCTGGCTGCCCAGATCGCGGTGGCATTGAAGTGAAGGGACACCCGATGCGTTATCTCGCGATCGGCGACATTCATGGCTATGCCGACGTGCTGAGCCGGCTGCTGGAGTTCGTGCAGCCGCAGCCGGAGGATCGCATCATCACGCTTGGCGATTATGTCGATCGCGGACCGGATTCGCGCGGCGTCCTCGATCAACTCGTTGCCCTGAACGCGGCCGGCCAGCTCATCCCTTTACGCGGCAACCACGACGTGATGATGATACAGGCGCGCCACGATGCCGAGCATCGGCGCGACTGGCTCCACTACGGCGGCCGGGAGACGCTGGGTTCCTATGGCGACACCTTTGGCCAGGGCTTCCTCGGTGAGGTGCCGGAGTCGCACTGGGAGTTCCTCGAGGAAGCCTGCGTGGACTGGCACGAGATTGACACGCATTTCTTCGTTCACGCCCAGGTCGATCCCGACTCGCCCCTCGACGATCAGCCGCTCTACCTGCTGCACTGGGAGCCTCTGTTCGAGCCTCGGCTTCACTGTTCGGGCAAGATCATGGTGTGCGGCCACACCCGGCAGCGAAGCGGTGTCCCGCGCAACTGGGGCTGCGCTGTCTGTATCGACACCTGGGTTTACGGCGATGGCTGGCTGACGTGTCTCGACGTGAAGTCGGGAAAGTTGTGGCAGGCGAACCGCCTGGGCGAGTTGCGTGAGGGCTGGCTCGAGGAACCCGATTGCGAGCGCGAAACGTAAACGGTCCTCATGCCTGCATCAACACGCGCTGCTGGAACAGATGCGCCGGCAACTCGACGCCGGCCGTCTTCAGACGCACCGCGAACCCCGGCCGCACTCCGGTCGTCACAAAACGTCCAAACGCCTTGCCGGCAGCGTCGATGCCTTGCTGCTGATACGCGAAAATCTCCTGGCTGACGATCACGTCGCCTTCCATGCCGACAATCTCCGTCATGCTCGTCACGCGCCGCACTCCTCCCGCGAGGCGGTCCACCTGAATGAGCAACTGAATGGCCGAGGCGATCTGCCGGCGGATGGCCCGGATCGGCATGTCGAGGCCGGCCATCAGGATCAGCGTCTCCAGCCGGCTGAACGCATCGCGGCAGGTGTTCGCGTGCAATGTCGTCAGCGATCCCTCGTGGCCGCTGTTCATCGCCTGGAGCATGTCGAGCGCTTCGGGGCCGCGACATTCACCGATGACGATGCGGTCCGGCCTCATGCGCAGGGCGTTCTTGACCAGGTCGCGCATGCTGACGGCGTTCTTGCCGTCGGTGTTGGCCGGCCTTGTCTCCAGCGGCACGACATGACGCTGCTGCAGCTGTAACTCGGCCGCGTCTTCGATAGTGACGATGCGATCGCGGTCGGGAATGAAGCCCGACAGACAGTTCAGGAGCGTCGTCTTGCCGGAGCCGGTGCCGCCCGAGACGATGACGTTAATCTTGGCCCGGATGCACGCCTCCATCACCTGGGCCATTTCCGGAGTGAGGGCTTTGAACCGGAGCAGATCGTCCATCGTCAGCGGGCTGCTGCCGAAGCGGCGAATGGTCAGCGTCGGCCCGCGCAATGCCAGCGGCGGCACGACGGCGTTGACCCGGCTGCCGTCGGGAAGCCTGGCATCGACTATCGGCGACGTCTCGTCGATGCGCCGGCCGACGCGCGAGGCGATGCGCTCGATGATCCGCAGGACGTGATCGGCGTCGCGAAAGCGCGACCGCACCTCGACGAGCCGGCCATCGGTCTCGACAAACACCTGTCGCGGGCCGTTGACCATGATTTCGCTGACGGCCGGATCGCGCAGCAACGGGCCGAGAGGCCCGAGGCCAAGCAGTTCGTCGAGCAGCGCTTGCTTGATGGATTCCTCGCCGGCCCGATCGAGCCAGGCCGGTTCCGAGGCGAGCAAATGGTCGATGACGCCGCGTACTTCCGGCTCGCGCCGTTCCGGCGGCAGTTCGTTGAGATGAGCGAGATCGAGCTGCTGGCTGAGTTGTCCGAGCAAGCGCTGCAAGATGCCGTCGAGTTCGTCGGCGGAGACCTGCGAGGCCAGGCAAGGCCCATCGGCGGCACACGGCCCTTGCGACATGATGCGCTCCTCTCGCGCCATGCATCGTTCTCCCGGATTGGTTGGCGAGGCGTCTTGCCGCTTGCGGCTTGGCGGGCAGCCCGCTGGTCACCTATCGGTCCCAACCAGTATAGGTCACGATCCGGGAGGACGGCGCTTCAATGCGTCAGCGCGTAGAAGAGCCAGTTGATGCTGATCTGATAGACCTCTTCGCGTCCCTTTTGCACGGTCGGCGTCGTGTCGCTGTGGGCGGCGTTGCCGAGCGGGTTGAGAGCGGTCGGCGGCGCGGCCACTTCCCAGTAGCAGCCATAATCGTTGGGACAGACGAGGATGGCGGGCCGGCCATTGTAATAGGCGCACTGAAAGGGTTGCATGAACTGTTCTTTCAGTTCCGGCAGCCCATCGAGATGATAGACGAAATGAAACAGGCTGGCGAACGCCTTGTCCTCCTTGAGCATGATTTTCATCTCGGCGCCCGGAACGATGCGCTGCACGTTTGTCGGCACCGAATCCATGAAGGGGCCGGAACCGGTGCAGTCGTCGAGGAGAAGGGAGCCGCCGCGCGCGAGGAACTTCTTGAGGTTCTCGATTTCATCGTCGGAGAACTGAAACGGATAGTGGCTGGTGAAATAAATGACGGGATAATCGAAGATGTTCTTGCTGCCCAGTTCGAGTCCCTCGTTATCGAGGTAGAGCGGGAACTTGCCCTTGGTGCGTTCGCGCAGCTGGTAGAAGAAGTAGGGCAGGGCGGTTGGATCGGTGTTCCAGTCCGACTTGCACGACGGTTTGAGCCGGCGCAGGACGACCTTACCGCGACGGTCCTTCTTGACGTCCTGAGGCGCGTCGGCGTTCGAGCCATCGAAGGTGGCGACCTTCTTCGATGCCGCCTGTTTGAGCCAGTCGTCCTGAGCCAGCAGGGGGACGCTGAACAGCAGCAGGAATGAGGTAGCGAGGATGGTTTTCATGGTTGTTCTCTGTCTCATCCCGCAGCCTGTTGCTCGCGCACCCAGTCGCGGAACTGGCGAATCACCTGCGTCTCATTCATCGTATGGCGCAGCTTGAGGAAACGGGACATCTCGGCGACCGGCGCCAACGGCAGGGCCTTGCTCGTCGGAGCCGGCTGATACGTCCCCTCCGGATCCAGCAGCAACACTTGAACTGTTTCACCATCGTAATGCCAGACTTCGGGGATGCCCAGGGCGGCAAGGACCGCTAGCCGCCGGACGACGCTGCGGCCAGTTTCGACTTCGAGGACGAGATCGGGAACAGGATCAGATTCGGGATCGAAGTTCTTCTTGTGGCGCATTTGCTCTTCATGCTGGATCCAGTAGCACTCGTCTGGTTCGAGTCCGCAATCGGCTTTTTCGTTGCGAATAGTGGTCGAACCGCCGCTCATGATCGAGATACTCCATTCCATGATCCAGGTGTAGAGGAGGTGGCCCAGGACTTTCTGAGCGTTCGCGTGGGCGAAGGACAGGGTCATGATTTCCATGCTGCCCCGGTAGTACGTCATGCGGACCGGCTGGTTGAGGAACCATTCGCCGATGCCGACGTAAGCGTCCCAGGATAGGCGAGCGGGGTCAGTAATGACCCCGGTTTTTGACTTACCGGGGCGTTGACACGCCCCGCTCGCCTTTCCTCTTGGCGAGCGGGGCCAGTAATGGCCCCGGTTTTTGTCTTACCGGGGCGTTGACACGCCCCGCTCGCCGGTCGAGAATATGCAGTGTTCTTCGGACCGGGATCATTACTGACCCCCGCGCCAAAACCAGGGGAGTATAGTGGACCCCGAAAACTGGACCACCAGTTAAGCTACCGTGGTGGCCCAGGAAAGGGGAAGCAATGGTAGGCAAGCTTAACCGACACACGGCGGCCTTCAAGGCGCAGGTCGCCCTGGCCGCCCTCAAGGGCGATCGCACCGTCAATGAACTGGCCGCCCCCTTCGGCGTTCATCCGACCATGATCCACGCCTGGAAGAAGCTACTGCTCCAGGGCGCCGAGGCCCTCTTCGCCTCGGGGGTCAAGGTCGATGGCGGCGACGCCGAGGCCAGGCAGGCGGAACTGTACGAGCAACTCGGCCGGCTCCAGATGGAACTGGCCTGGGTGAAAAAAAAAGCTGCCGTCTTCGGCTGAACTGCTACGGCCGCTGGTCGAGCCGAACCACGCCGAGCTGAGCGTGCGGCGGCAGTGCGAACT
>JBBSDR010000394.1:0-6355 GCA_038240465.1 Gemmatales bacterium | reverse complement strand
GTTGTGGGTGCCGAGCGAGCCGACCTTCAGCGTCGGAATCGGATGCCGCAGATAGTCAACCGGACTGGCGGGCGAGGCGAAGTGCAGCACGTTGTCGATGGCCTCGTCGATCTCCAGTGGGTGCGAAATGTCGTGGCGGTAGAACTTGAAACCGGTGTGCGAACGCAGATGCTCGACGTTGCCGAGCATGCCGGTGATGAAGTTATCGACGCACAACACCTCATGCCCCAGCTCCAGAAAGCGCGCGCACAGATGAGAGCCGACGAATCCCGCTCCTCCGGTGATCAGTGTTCGCATGTCGATCCTTCTTCTGGCTTCTTCGCCAGGTTCGGTTGCAAAAAGGGGCTATTTCGGTATTCTATGCGGACGTCGCCGAGTGTTTAGCGCTGCCGCGTCCAGGTGGCGCTGAGCGGAAAGGATTTCTTCATGCCGCCTCGCACGATTCGCACGTTCACGGTGTTGCCGCATCTCCCCGAGAGACTGCAGCCGCTCCAGAAGCTAGCGTACAACCTCTGGTGGTGCTGGAATCACGAAGCGGTTGCGCTATTTCGCCGCATCGACGCCGAGGTCTTCGAGGCGGTCGATCACAACCCCGTCAAGCTGCTCGGCCAGGTCGATCAGCATCGTCTGGAAGAACTGCAAGCCGACGACGGTTTCCTGGCGCACCTCAACCGCGTCGAGGTCACCTTCGACATCTACATGAACGCGACGACGTGGTATCAGGAGCGCGTGGCGGGCGGCTCCTGGCACGCCGCTCCCGTGGCGGCGAAAGGCACGAACGGCCAGGTCAACGGCGCCGGCTCGCGCGGCAGGGCCGGAAGTGGCACGGGTGGCGGGACCGCTGTCGCCCTCAAGACCGAGCCGCGAACCGTCCTGTCGCCGGCGCAGTACATCGCCTATTTCAGCGCCGAGTTCGGCATCAACGAATCGGTGCCGATTTACTCCGGCGGTCTCGGCGTGTTGGCCGGCGATCATCTCAAGGCGGCCAGCGATCTCGGCATCCCGCTTGTCGGGGTGGGCCTGATGTATCGCGAGGGCTACTTCCACCAGTATCTCAACGTCGATGGCTGGCAGCAGGAGCGCTATCCCGAGAACGATTTCTTCCATCTGCCGTTGATTCCCGAGACGAAGGAGGACGGCTCGCCTCTCCTGCTCGGCATCCCCTTCCCCGGCCGGGAGGTGTGGGTGCGGATCTGGCGCATCCAGGTCGGACGGGTGCCGCTCTACCTGCTCGACACCAACATTCCGCAGAACTCCGCCGAGGATCGCGCCATCACCAGTCGCCTCTACGGCGGCGATCACGACATGCGCGTCCGTCAGGAGGTCGTCCTGGGCATCGGCGGCGTCCGCGCGCTTCGAGCGCTGGGGAAACCGCCGGCCGTCTGTCACATGAACGAGGGCCATTCCGCCTTCTGTGGCCTGGAACGCATCCGGCTGCTGATAGAGGAACACGGACTCGATTTCGCCACGGCCCGCGAGGCAGTGACGGCCGGCACCGTGTTCACGACACACACGCCGGTCCCGGCGGGCAACGACGTCTTCTCGCCGCAGTTGGTCGAACACTACTTCGGCTCCATGCTGCCGCACCTGAAGATTGGTCTGCAGGACTTCCTCAGTCTGGGACGCCAGAACCCAACCGATCATAACGAACACTTCTGCATGACCGTGCTGGCCCTGCGGCTGGCGAACGTCGCCAACGGCGTCAGCGAACTGCACGGCCAGGTGTCGCGCGACATGTGGAAGAAGATCTGGCCGGACTTGCCCGTGTCCGAGGTGCCGATCACGCATGTCACCAACGGCGTCCACACTCCAAGTTGGGTCTCGCCCGATCTGATCGAACTGTACAACCGCTATCTCGGGCCGCAATGGCAGGAGCGTCCCGCCGAGACGGAAGTGTGGCGGCGCGTCGAGCAGATTCCCGACGCCGAGTTGTGGCGGACGCACGAACGCCGCCGCGAGCGCCTGGTCGCCTTCGCTCGCCGCCGGCTCAAGGCGCAACTGATCAATCGCGGCGGCGCTCCCGGCGAGATTGCCCGGGCCGAGGAGGTCCTCGACCCCGAGGCGCTGACGATCGGTTTCGCGCGGCGGTTCGCGACCTACAAGCGCGGCACGCTCATCTTCCGCAACCTCGAACGCCTCGCGGCGATGATTACCAGCAAGGATCGGCCGGTTCAGATCATCTTCGCCGGCAAGGCCCATCCCGCGGACCGAGGCGGCAAGGAACTGATCGCGGAGATCCTGCACATCGCCCGCCGGCCCGAGTTTCGCCGGCGCATCGTCTTCCTCGAAGACTATGACATGGGCGTGGCCCGCTATATCGTGCAGGGCGTCGATGTCTGGCTGAACAATCCGCGCCGGCCTCTGGAGGCGTCGGGAACCAGCGGCATGAAGGTGGCCTGCAACGGCGGGCTGAACCTGTCGGTCCTCGACGGCTGGTGGGTGGAAGGCCACGAGACCACCAACGGCTGGGCGATCGGCCACGGCGAGGAGTACACGGACCTGACCTATCAGGACGACGTCGAGAGCCGGGCGATTTACGATCTGCTCGAGCAGGAGATCGTGCCGCTGTTCTACACGCGCAGTTCCGACGGCATTCCGCGCGGCTGGCTGAAGATGATGAAGCGAACGATCCTGTCGATCGGCCCTGTCTTCAGCACGGGCCGGATGGTGGCCGAGTACATGGAGAAGTGCTACGCGCCGTCTATCGATCGTTTCGAGAAGCTGACGAGGGGTGGCCTGTCCCGGGCGACCAAGCTGGCTCGCTGGCGCGAGGGAATGCGGCGCGGCTGGCCGAAAATCCGCGTGGAGAATGTCGAGGCGAAGGGCGCCGATCCGATGCATGTCGGCGCCGCTCTGGAGGTGAGAGCGCGCGTTGATCTGGGGCCGTTCGCGCCGGACGACGTCGAGGTGCAGTTGTTTCACGGGGTCCTCGACTCGATGGGCGACATCGCCAATCCGGAATCGGTGACGATGGAGCAAGACAGCGCGGCGCTTCGCGGCAACGTCTGGCTGTTCACGGGGACGATCCCCTGTCAGACGAGCGGCCAGCACGGCTACGCGGTGCGCGTGCTGCCTCGTCATGCGGACCTGGCGCATCCGTTCGAGCCGGGGCTGCTCTGCTGGGGGTAACGCCTCTTCTCACTTTGCATTTTGCATTTTGCATTTTGCAATTGTCTCTCATCAACTATGGGGAACGCCCTTGCTTTTGGGCCGGTGTTGAAGAGAAAGACAATTGCAAAGTGCAAAGTGCAAAGTGCAAAGTGAAGAGAAGAGAAGAGAAGAGAAGACCCACACCATGCGACACATCACACGGCGCGAATGGCTGGCGACAACGGCCTGCACTCTGGCTGCACCTATCCTTGCTCAGGTTCCAGGCGATCGGCCGATTCAGGACAAGACTGTCACGGTCCTCAACCCGCGCGGCAAGGTCCCCGTCTCGTTCATCATCGACGACTCGACCTGCCTGGTGAATTTGAACCGCTTCTCCATCCCGCAATTCGACGCCGCGCACGGCCTCAAAAGCAATTACAAGCACGACTGGCGCAAGTTCCCCGTCGAGATCCCCGACGCCTTCGTTCGCAAGTTCGGCGAGTGGTGCGGCGAACGGCACATCAAGGGCAAGTACAGCGTCATCCCCTATCCCGCCTGCGTTGGCCGGCTCGACCGCGAATTGCCCGGCTGGACGCCGAAGGAAGTCGCCGACAGTATCAATCTCGTCCGCGATCTGATGGTGCCGTCGTGGGACATTCATCCCGAGATGGTGACGCATACGCGCGCCATCGACACGAAGACCGGTCATCCCTATCCCGAGCGCACCCTCCAGTTCATGGAGAACTGGGAGTTCTCGACCGGCAAATCGGTCGATCAACTCGCGGACTATCTCGCCTACGCCCTGAAGATCCTCAAGAGGGTTGGCCTGCCCTGTGAGGGCATCACAACGCCGGGCGGCTTCGGCAATCGCGTCAAGGGTGAACTGTCCCAGGCCGTCGGCCAGAGCGTGCGCGACGTCTTCGGCACCGAGATTCCGCACTATTTCAAGTACGTCATCGACCGCGGCCCGGCGAGCGTGGCGCCCAAGGTGGAGTATGCCTCAATCGCCGATGCGAAGGATACGCGCTGTGTGGTGAACGTCATCGCCTGCACGGGAGACTGGACCGGCGGCTGGGACTGTTCGGATCGCGGCCATCTGGATCGCTTCATCACGGCCGACCTCAAGGAAGGCCGGCTTGTCGAGGTGATCGATCGCGGCGAACCTGCTTGCTTGCTCGCCCACTGGACCGGCATCTACTGGAACGGCGAGGAAGTGGGCTTCAAAATCTTCCAGGAAGTCGTTCGCCGGCTGCACCTGAAGTACGATCATCTGGTGTGGATGAAGACGAGTGAACTGGCGCGCTACTGGGCCGCCAAGGAACTGACGCGTATCGAGAAGAAGGAGAAGAGCGTCGCGCTGCGAGCGCCGTTCGCCTGTCCGGCCTTCACGCTGAAGATTGCCGAGCGCGGCGAAGGTGCGCCGAAGCTGGAGGAAAAGCCGCTGCTGGAGGTCAAGCGAATGCGCGATCTCAAGAGTGGGACCTGGCTGCGCGAGGGCGCGGGCGTCGTCGTCTGTTTCGACTTGCCCAGGGGCAAATCGACCCTCGCCCTGTAGCCACGCGGCTATTTCGAAGAACGCCGGCGCGGATGACGTTCCGGTGTCGCGGTCAGCGGGTCTTCCGGCCAGGCGTGCCGCGGATAGCGCGCTCGCAACTCCTTCCGGACCAGGGCATAGGTGTTCGCCCAGAAACTCGCCAGATCGTCGGTCACCTGCTGCGGCCGATAGTTCGGCGCCAGCAGATGCAACAGCACCTTGACGCGCCCACCCGCGATTCGCGGCGTCTCGCGCAAGCCAAACACTTCCTGAATTCGCACTGCGAGAATCGGCGGCCGGCCTTCCTCATACTTCAGCGCGAGGTGATTGCCGCTCGGTACTTCGAGCCGCTCCGGGGCCTCGCGCTCAATGGCCTGCAACTGCTGATGCGTCAGCCGGCCTTGCAACTGTTCGAGCCAGCGTTCGCGCACTTGCGCGAACGAACGACAACTGTGACATACCCATGTCAATAGCTCGCGCAACTCCGCCTCGTTGAAAGCCGGCAGTTCCAGTTCCGGCAGCCACTGCCGCAGACAGCGCAGCCGCGTCAGGAACAAACGGGCTGGCGTCTCCTCCGCAGGCAGCACAGCCGCCAGGTTGCGCGACGCCGCCGCGACCAGGACGCGGGTCACTTCCTCGCCATCCGGCAGGGCCGCGGACGTTTCCTCAATGAGCAGGTCCTCGAAGCGCAGACACTTCCGCGCCGTCACGCGCACGGCTGCCTCGTCAAAGGTCACCTCAATACTCGCAGTCAGCTTCTCGGGCGGCAACCAGTCGCGCTTGACGGTCGACGCCAGCCGCACCAGGCTCTCCTTCTCGCCGGCGTCGATATCGATGCAGACGAATAACTCGGCATCGGTCACGCCGCTGGAAGGCGCCAGGCGGACACCGCGCCCGCCGACCATGACGCCGCGCAGCCCGCCCGGTTCGCGCCGCCGCGCCAGCCGATCCGGAAACACCTCCAGAAGCGCCCGCATTACCGCTTCGTTGCGCCCCAACCAGGGGCCGCGTCCCGCTCGCGCCTCTTGCCGCACGAAATGCACCAACTGGTCTCGTGCTCGCAGGATGATGCGCGCCACGTTGCGGTTCAATGTCCCCAGACTCGTCTCAGTTCGCCCCTCGCGCTCGTATTCCTCAATGACGTCCATGCGATCGAGAATGTCGGACGTCGTTCGGTGTCGTCGGCCATCGGTTCGCGCTTGCTCCAGAGTCCGAATGAACGGATCGCGCTCGCTCAATAGCGCCGCCGCCAGGGCCGTCGCCTCCTCTACGCGCCGCGCTCGTCCCTCGACTAACAACCGGCCCAGACGCGGGTGGACCGGCAACCGTGCCAGCACACGACCCAGTTGTGACATACCCCTGTCATCGAGCGCCCCGAGGCGGCGTAACAGCACCAGCGCCTGCTCGACACTTGCTGCGGGCGGCCGTTCCAGCCAGGGAAAGTTCGCCACATCCGTCTCGCCCAGTGCCAGCAGATGCAGGATCGCCCCGGCAAGATCGACACGCCGAATCTCCGGTTCCGTCTGCTCCGGCCGCGCGCGATGACTGACCTCGCTCCAGAGCCGCACGCACACGCCCGGCCTTGTCCGGCCGGCGCGTCCCGCGCGCTGGTCCGCCGACGCCTTCGAGACGCGCACCAGTTCGAGCCGATCGACGCCGACACCCGGATGGCGCATCAGCATGCGAGCCAGTCCGCTATCGACGACAGCGCTCACTCCCTCGACCGTCACC
>JBBSDR010000393.1:0-6356 GCA_038240465.1 Gemmatales bacterium | reverse complement strand
TTGCTTTGCGACCCCAACCGGCACGCTGACGCTGTGCCGCTCGCCGGGGGAACCGGCACGCTGACGTTGTGCCGCTCGCCTGGGGAACCGGCACGCTGACGCTGTGCCGCTCGCCTGGGGAACCGGCACGCTGACGCTGTGCCGCTCGCCGGGGGAACCGGCACGCTGACGCTGTGCCGCTCGCCTTTTCACCGGGCGCGGTTTACTCTAGACTGTCCCATCATGGACACTCCCTCTCGTTCCCCTGTCTCGTCTCTGCCGCGCGCCCTCGGGCCTTTCGTGGCGACGGCCATCGTGGCCGGCACCGTCATCGGCTCGGGCATCTTCAAGAAACCCCAGCTTGTGGCCGAGAATGTGCCGACTTTCGGCCTGGTCGCCCTGGTCTGGATCGCTGGCGGCGTGCTGGCCCTGCTGGGCGCGCTGGCCTATGCCGAGGTCGCCACACTCTATCCGCAGGCGGGCGGCAACTACGTCTTCCTGCGCGAGGCCTATGGCCGGCTGTTCGGCTTTCTGTGGGGCTGGGTCGATTTCTTCCTGATCCGTTCCGGCTCCATCGCCGCCCTGGCGACCCTGTTCACACTGTCTCTGCGCGCCCTCCTTATCGAGGCGGCCCCCGAAACGGCGGCTTACCTCGGCTACGGGACACAACGCGGCATCACTGTCGGCGTCATCGTCCTGCTCGCCTTGATCAACGTCCGCGGCGTTCGCTGGGGCGGGACCGTGCAGCTGCTGATTACCATCGTCAAAGTCGGCTCGCTTCTGTTGCTAATCGTGCTGCCCTTCGTGGCCTGGCAACTCCTGCCGGCCGGCGGTGAGCATCAGCCGGTCGCGCCGGACAGCGATCGGCTCAAACCTCTCTGGCCGGCCGCGGGGGAATGGACGCCTCAACTGCTGTCAGGCTTCGCCACGGCCTTGCTTGCTGTACTCTGGGCCTATCACGGCTGGATGAACATTACTCCGGTCGCGGGCGAGGTGAAGAACCCTCAGCGCAATTTGCCGCTCGCCCTCCTGGTTGGCACCTGCCTTGTCATTGTCCTCTATCTGCTCGTGAACCTGTCCTACTCCCTGGTGCTGAGTCCGGACGAGATGCAGGCAATGAAGTCCGGCCACAAACCCGATGAGACAGTGGCCATCGGCTTCTGCCGGCAGCTTCTGGGGACCCCCGGTGTGTTGCTGGCCTCGGCGGCGGTGATGTGTTCCGTCTTCGGCGCGCTCAACGGCAACCTGCTGGTTGGACCGCGTCTGCTGTACGCCATGAGCGAGGATGGACTGGCTCCTCACGCCCTGGGGGACGTCCATCCGCGCTACAAAACGCCGGCCCTGGCCATTATCGTGCTGGCCGCCTGGTCGTGCCTCCTGGTGCTGGGTGTCGGCGCCGGAACCGAACTCGGCCTGCTCAGGGCGGATAAGGACCACTTCGACATCCTTACCGAGTTGGCGATGTTCGGCGCGGTCATCTTCGAGACGATGGCGGTCCTGTCGATCTTCGTCTTCCGCCGGAAGTTGCCCAACGTCGAACGGCCCTATCGCTGCATCGGCTATCCGGTCGTCCCGGCGCTGTACGTCCTGCTGCCCGCCCTGATCCTGGGTAACATGTTCTACAAGCGGGCAGACGAGGCCCTGATCGGCACCGCGATCGTTCTGGCCGGCGCGGTTGTGTATTTCGTTCAGGCACGGCTGCGGCGCGAGTGATTTCTTGCCGCTTGCGGCTTAGCGGAATCCCGCCAAGCCGCAAGCGGCGACTCTCGTTGAGGAGCAGACGATGAAGATCCGAAAAGCGGTGATCGCCGTCGCGGGCTTCGGCACACGCTTCCTGCCGGCGACCAAGGTGCTGCCCAAGGAGTTGATTCCGATCGTCGATCGGCCGATCGTGCAGTATCTCGTCGAGGAGGCCGTCGCTTCGGGCATCGAGGACATCATCCTGGTGACCCGTCCCGGCTCGCAGGGTATCGCCGATCACTTCGACAGCACGCGCGAGTTGGAGATTCACCTTCAGGAGCAGAAGAAGCCCGATCTGCTGAAGATGATTCAGGACCTACCGAAGCTGGCGAACATTGCCATGGTGCGTCAGGGCCGGCACCTGCCCTATGGCAACGGCACGCCGCTGCTGGCCGCCCGCCGTTTTCTGAGCAAGGACGAGCCGTTCGTGTTCATGTTCGGCGACGACCTTGTCCTCTCGGACGTGCCGGGCTGCAAACAGTTGATCGACCTGTACGAGAAGCATCAGCCCAGCGCGGTGATCGCCGCCCAGGCGGTGCCGCGCGAGGAGACGAAGAAATACGGCATCGTCGCCGTCAAGCCGGGCAGCAATCCCGCGGAGATGGCATCCATCGTGGAGAAGCCGGAACCGGACAAGGCGCCGTCATTGCTGGCCCAGTTGGGGAGGTTCGTCCTCACCGCGCGGGTAGTGGAAGTGCTGGAGAAGACGGCCCTGGGCAAGGGGAACGAGTTGTATCTGACGGATGCCCTGGCGACGGTGTGCAAGCAAGATCGCGTTCTCGTCCACGAGATTCAAGGACAGTGGTTGACAACGGGCGATCCACTCAACTTCCTCAAGGCGACCGTCTATTACGCCCTGAAGCATCCCGAGATTGGCAAACCCTTCGCGGAGTTCCTGCGCTCGCTGTAGCGCAGGGGCCGCAAGCGGCAATCAGGCCAGCAACTTCTCCACGACCTTCCCGTGAACGTCCGTCAGACGGAAATCGCGGCCCTGGAAGCGATACGTCAGCTTCGTGTGATCGAGTCCCAGCAGGTGCAGGATCGTCGCTTGCAGATCGTGGACGTGAACGCGATCCTCGACCGCCGCATAGCCCAGTTCATCTGTCTTGCCCAGATCAAAGCCGCCCTTGACGCCGCCGCCGGCCAGCCACATGGTGTAGGCCTCGATGTGATGATTGCGGCCAATCGTCTCGCGCACTTCGCCCATCGGCGTCCGTCCGAACTCGCCGCCCCAGACGACCAGGGTGTCATCGAGCAGGCCGCGCGACTTGAGGTCTTTCACCAGGGCGGCACAGGGCCGATCGATCTCGCGCGTGACCTGGTCGAGGGACTTGCCGAGGTCGGCGCTGGCGCCACCATGATGGTCCCAGTCGGTGTGATACAACTGGACGAAACGGACGCCGCGCTCGATCAACCGCCGTGCCAGCAGGCAGTTGTTGGCGAACGACGGCTTGCCGGGCGTGGCGCCATAGAGCTTCAGGGTCGCGGCACTCTCCCTGGCGACATCGATCAACTCCGGGGCCGACGTTTGCATCCGATAGGCCATCTCGTACTGGGCGATGCGGGCCGCGATCTCGGGATCGCCCGTCGCCTCCAGCCGAGTTTCGTTCAGTTCCTTGATGGCGTCGAGAGCGTCGCGCTGACGATCGGGGCCGATACCCTTGGGAGTGGCGAGGTTGAGGATCGGCTCGCCGGTGTTGCGGAAGGGAACGCCCTGGTAGGACGACGGCAGGAAGCCGGACCCCCAGAGAGGCGTTCCGCCGCGCGGCCCACGCGGCCCGGACTGAAGGACGACGAACCCCGGCAAGTCTTTCGCCTCGCTGCCGATGCCGTAGGTCGCCCAGGCCCCCATCGACGGCCGGCCAAACTGCGGCGAGCCGGTGTTGACGAAGAACTTCGCCGGTCCGTGATTGAAGACGTTCGTGGCGAGCGAGCGAACGATGGTGATGTCGTCGGCGATGGTGCCGGTGTAAGGCAGGCAGTCCGAGACGTAGGTGCCGTGCTTGCCGTGGCGCGAGAATTTGCGCTGCGTGCCGAGGACCTTCGGCTTCTCCTTGGTGAAGGTTGACATGAAGGCGAAGCGCTTGCCGGCAATGAACGAGTCGGGGATCGGCTGGTTGTGCAGCTTTTGCAGTTCCGGCTTGAAGTCGAACAGTTCGAGTTGGCTGGGACCACCGGCCATGAAGAGATAGATGACGCTTTTCGCGCGCGCTTTGAAGTGTGGTTTCAGTGAACGCGAATCGGGGAGGGCAGCTGCCGGGTTGGCGCGGCCCTCATTCAACAGACCGGCAAGGGCCATCGAGCCAAGTCCGATGGCGCAGTCTCCGAAAAAGTGACGGCGCGTCTGCTGGAGGAGGGGATTGACACTCATGGCAGGGGTCTCCGGGTGGCGCGATGGAGACATTATAACCTGCCGGCGGAAAAAAAGCAGTCATCGGGCGAGTCGAGTCGCGTGAGCGGCCGGGTGAAGGGCGGCATACCCGACCGCTCACGCGGCTCGGCTCGCCAAAAACACAGAGGAGCGAGTCACTCCAATGGCTTCCGTTTGTGCGCTCCCACCTGGTACGTCCAGGCGCGCAGGATGCGCACCAGCTTCTTCGCCTCGTCCACCTCGAACAGCACCGCGAGAGGCTCCTGAAACGCAATGCGCACGTTGCCCTCGCGCGCCTCGCCCTTCTCTTGCGGCTCGGTGTGCAGTTGCTGATCCAGTTTGCGCGAGGCACGCAGGATCGCCTCGCGCAAGTCGTCATCGGCCAGCTCCCAGACCTGCTTCAAGGGGAGCATCGCACTCTGGCTTCGGAAAATGCTGAACATGGATATCCTGTCGTGTACGACGGCGCCATTGTAGCGCCGGAACGTGCGGCGGACGGAGCGCGCGGACATCGTGGTCCGGCTGTCCTCGATTCCGGATGCGAGGAGGACGCAATACTTCCGCGAAGAGACCGTTCGGTGCACAAGGTGGGTATCTGCTGGCGAGAAACATCGGGCGGGACAACCTCAACTCCATCAGGAAGTCTAGTCCCTTTTTTCGAGAGAATCAACAGCATCCGCGCGGATGCATCTCCACTCTCCACTGAATCCTCGTTTAGGAACGGTTGCGAAACAACTTCCTGCCGCTTGCGGCTTAGCGGGCGGTCCGGTAAGCCGCAAGCGGCAAGAAAGAGGGAAGTTATTCCGCCGTCGGTCCTAAACCATGAGTTCGTGCAGAAACACCTGGGCGATGCTCAGAAAGATCGTGATGCCCGTGACGTCAACGAACGTGGCGACAAACGGACTCGACGCCATCGCCGGATCGACGCCGATGCGCTTGAAAATCAGCGGCAGCATCGAGCCAATCAGCGTACCCCACAGGCAGATGCAGGCCACCGCGATGCCGAGGACGCAGGTCAAGTTCCCCAAAGGAGTGTTCGGCGCATTCGGGTTTTTCAGCAGAGAGCTCGCGGTGAGAAAGTACGTCCGGAACATGGCGATCGCTCCCAGCGCCACTCCCAGGGCCAGGCCCATCATCAGTTCGTGACGCAGGGCGCGAAACCATTGCCCGATCGTGATGTGTCCCAGCGACAGGGCGCGGATGATGAGCGTCGCCGCCTGCGAGCCGGAGTTGCCGCCCGTCGAGAGACACAGCGGCACGAACAGGGCCAGCACCGATACCTTCTTCAGCTCGTCGTCGAAATAGGCCATCGCGTTGAAGGTGAACATCTCGGCCACGAACAGGGCAGCCAGCCAGACGATGCGCTGCCGCCAGACCTTGGCGAAGCTCGCCTCCAGGTAGTTCTCCGTGATCGGGGCCACGCCGGCCTGACGCTGCAAATCCTCCGTCGCCTCGGACTGAATCACGTCGATGACGTCGTCATAGGTCACGATGCCGACGAGCCGGTTGTCGCCGTCCACTACCGGAATGGCGAGCAAGTCGTAGCGGGCAATCTCGTTAGCCACTTTCTCGCGATCGTCCTCCACACGGACCGAGACGGGCTTGTCCTCCATGAAGTCGCGCAGGACCGTCGAGCGCGGCTTCATGATCAGTTCGCGCAGCGACACCACACCCAGCAGTTTCCGCTGTTCATTGACGACAAAGACGTAATAAATCGTCTCCTTGTCCGGAGCCTGAAGACGCAGACGATCGAGGGCCTCGCCGGCGCTGATGTTTTCCGGCAGCCAGGCGTAATCGGTGGTCATGATGGCGCCGGCGGTGCCTTCCTCGTGCTTGACCAGCATGGCGATGTCGCGACGATCGGCCTCATCGATCATATGCAGCAGTTCTTCCCGGACTTTCGGATTGAGCTTGCGGAGCAGGTCGGCACGGTCGTCGTGAGACATCGCCTCGATGAGCTTGGCCATGCGCGGCTGGCCGGTGCCGGCCACCATCTTCACCTGCCAGTCGAGCGGGAAATACTCGAAGATGGCGGCCTGGTTGGCGATCGAGGTGTGCTGCAAGATCCGCCAGACGTCCTCGACGTTGAACTCATCGTACAGGGCCTCGGCCACCGTCGCCGGGTGCAGCGCGTTGCACAGTTCGCACATGCTGTCGTCTTCATTTTCCAGCAGCATCTGCCGGATGATCGGCCCGAACAGAGGATCGGCCATGACGAGTCTCCAGGGTCATTCAGCGCCACCAGCCCCGAGCGCGAGCGCGGGGG
>JBBSDR010000392.1:0-6357 GCA_038240465.1 Gemmatales bacterium | reverse complement strand
GGAATCGACTACGCGGATCCAATAAATCCAAGCGCCGACGTAAGCAATAATCGTTACGGGTAATATGTGTGTTACCAATCAAAGTCAGCTCAAGTGATCATTAGAGAATAATTCTGTCGGTTTCAGCGTGAACGGATACGGGAAAGCCAACATGTCCCTGCGGCCTGCTGTAGCGGCTTGTTCGGCATTTCACTCATAGTTCACAAGCAACTCCCAGGTATCCGGCCTGTCATCCTCGACATCGCGGCCCTCAACAACAATGTGGAGGCGTGGCGTGTACCGGAACTTCCTGTCACGCGCCTCGATCGCCTGGCGGAGTTTCGCGATCTGTTTATCGAAGCTGAACCCGTAGTTGGGGAAGGGCTTGACGGCCACCTCGATTGCTGCCTTGGCCTCCTCAAATTTACCCTGGTTCAGGTAACAGGCCGCTTGAAAGACCTTGAACCCGGGACCGCCGTACTTCTTCTCGTTCGTGATATAGCGCTCCCAACGGTCGCAGACCTCCAGGCACACGTCGAGCTACTCGGCTCGGGCAGCGATTACGGCTCGGCAATGTCGTCAAACACATTCCAGCCCAACTCCTCGAACGAATCCCAATTGAACTTGTAGTTGAGCGGCGGCAATTCCCCATGTCGCATCAAATACGCCAGCAGGAGCCGCCCCTCGGTCTTGTATGCGGCAGCCTTTGAGTTCGCGGTTGCCCACCTGACTCGGAGGGTGTCAACCGGGAAATGCCGCTCGAATCGAAAGAACGCAAAGCGCCAGCCAGCGCTGTGCCATTCCGCGCCCCGCACAGTGACGCATTGGCGAAACCCCCAGAGGCGGTCGCTGAGCCGACCGGATTCTCCGATGTCGAGGAACCCCTCGGAGTCAACACCGACCGCACGGTTGATGGGCCTGTCCGAGGCGATGACGTAGGCACCAGGGCCGTTCGGCATTGTGCCGAGGTCGAGACCGAGCAGCGGCGTCCATGCCGTCCAGCCGGTCCAGTCAAAGTCAAACATGGCTTCGCCTCGATGGGTTATCCTCGACTTGAGATCAGCGCTGGAGCAGCTTCAAGCCTAAGAGGGTTCATCGCTTTCGCCCTCCGCGTGCAGGGTCGCGAATTAAGGACTGGACGAGCAGGCGTCGGGCCTCGTGTCCCCCTGCTGCAAAATCAACATGCTGGATGCGGGGCAGACGAATATGAAACTGCCATAAGTCGCAATGCTCCATGATAGTCGGGACAATCCGCGTTGGTCGATGGTGAATTGCCCAGAACAACTCGTCTTTGACCCATTCTGACTCCGCTGCTCTTGGAGATACGATTAGAAGAAACCAATCGCACTTCTCCATCCCACGGAGAATCTCTCGTTCCCATTGGGCCGACGTCAGGATAGCAGACTTAGCATACCACGTTGGAATACCGTTATGACCGAGCAGTGTAATGATCTCATCCTCAACCCATTGACGATCCAGGGAGGAATGACTGACAAACACCAGATTTGATTGTAGCTCGTTCGGGTCAAGGTCAGGGATTGACCGTGCGGGCTTGGCTGACCGGCTCGATGCTGTGCTTTCGACAAGGTGCTCTATCCCTCGGATGAGCCGATCAAGGTGGTGATGAAACACAGGGCCGGAACGAAGCTCGGCAGCGTTCCGAAATGCGAGCGCCGCAATGGAGGCGGGAAGGTCTGCCTCGCCTGGCATTCGCGCTGTCCCAACCAACACGGGAACTACTGGGATGCCGAGCGCAAGCGCCGCCTCGATTTCAACCCGGACGTAATCACTTGGGTTGTCCAGCCGTCGTTGGCCATCATCCCTCGTAGCATCAAGCCATAGAGGGCCGATGATTGCAAGGAGCACATCGCATTGTTGAATCTCTTGCGTCAGAACGGCGACGAAATCAGCACCTAACGGAATGACGTCCACGTCCATGAAAATGCTGCCAGGACCGAAATATGCTGCAAGCCTATCAGATAGGCGGCCAGCGGCGTCGGAGCTGTCATCTCGGCGGTAGGAAATGAAAATCTTCATGGTCCATTCCAGACAGGGATCAGAGTCGCATTACAGAGGATTAGGCCAGCCGAGTCGCGACCTATCCAGGATTCTTGCTTGGTCTATGATCACTTAACGCAGCGATTAACCCGAAGAAGCTCATGGCGGAGTCTACCCACCCAAACTGTCCGTTGCAACGATTCTATCCCAGAAAGCACCGCCAGCTAGCCCGGAACTGGACGGCTCGACTTCGCCATCCGGCCCTGGCCTTATCGTCGAGCGCCGGCCGCATCCACAGCCTGCCGTTCCGCTCCTTGTCGTGCCAGGCCCACTCGAACTGCGATTGTGGCACGGAGACGAGTCCCTTCAGCGGGTCCATCATCTCGACCCTGCCGGCCTCTGCTCCGGTGACGACGACCCAGTGACCGTTCTCCAGTCCCATCGGTTCCTTGCCTGTCAGGACAAGGCAGACGGCTGGGAATGTCATGTCAGTCAGAGAGCAATTATCCCTCAAGAACTCCTTCAGGCCGACATCCTCCAGGTCTTCTTTCAGGTCGGGGTCGTAAAGGGGTCGGGAACCGTTGCCGCATCGGCCATGCGCTGAATCGGCCTGATTCACAACGCAATCAGCACCGGCTCGACTGCATCGTACCAGGCCACAAGCTATCGTTGTGAGCGCCCGGGTAAACGCAGACGCGGAAAACCTCTTTGGCATCGACCGTTCCAGTCCTCCGTTGCGACCACTGACGGTCTCGTCACTTCCGGTTCCGCTTGCGGGCCTGCCGCTGGGCCTTGCGCTGCTGCCGTTTCTTCTTGCGCTCCGCGTTGGTCAAAGGACTCGGCGGCAGCGGCTCGTCCCAGGAGGCCTCAATGGGCAGGACTTCGTCCGGCGACGGAAGCTGGCCCACAGGCATGCCTCCCAGCGAAGCATTGTACACCGCCGTGAACTCGGCCATGCCCTCTGCCGTTGTCATGTCATAGCCAGCTTCCAGCCCCAGCATGACGAAGGACTTCGCCATCCCAAACTTGGCGGGGTTGGCCAGTTCTCTCTGCAACCGCCCGGCCGCCCTGTAGTCCAGTACGGCGAGGACCTTCTTCGCATTGGCGAGGTTGTACTCACGCTGGACGAAGCCCCAGAACGCCCTCAACTCAGCGACAATCTGCTCCGCTTTGTCCGGCGACGTGGAGACCTTGCGCGGGATCAGGTCGAAGAGGACTTCCTCAAAGTCGCTCCTCGTCATCGTCGCCGGGGTCGCGCCGAGGTAGTTGAAACTGTACTCCATCATCAAGTCGGTCCAGGCCAGTCTGCCGCACTTCTCGATGACGGACAGCGCCTCCGGCGAGGCGGCGAAGGCCTCGAACAGTTCCTCCCGGTAACTCCCGGCGAGGGCCTCGTCCATCTCGCCGTCGCTGTCGAAGATCTTCTGATGAATGTCGAACATGACGGTCCTCCGCGGTTGGGTCGATACAACGTTTCAGGAACCGCTCGTTGCGAGGCAACAGCAGATACCAAGCCGGAGAGTCAATTCTCGGGGGCGTCTTCTTTGTGGTCGCACTGGTAAACGTACAGGCAGTAATCCTCTGGTCCATAGGTGAGCCAGAAGGTGAAGTGATGCGAAACGACCGGAAAGGGCGAATCCTCCAGGTCGAGGCAGTAGACGTAAGTGGGTGAAGGTGCCGGGACCCTCCAGCAAGTCGCCTCATGGCCCACCGCAAGGTCGTCGTGAAGCCGCGTGTAGAGCTGCTCCTCCACTTCAAACGGCAGGTTCCACGAGGCGATCTGATCCCCGATCGGGTCCGGCACGACGACGGTGTAGATCAAGACGGATTTCCTCCACTGTCCTGGTTCTGCCCGCGACAATCGCCTCGCCGGATGCCCCCCACGCAACGGGGTCAATCCGGGGATCGTGTCTCTTCAATCTCTCCACCAGTCTGGCCCGGAAGAACAAGCGCATCGCTTCCGGGGTAATCTCCGCGTCACTTGTCGCATCAGCCGGAAGGCCGCCGCGTGCGTCTACCCACGGCGACTCGCGGTGAGTCATGTGGCTCAACGCCGTCGCCGAGTAGTTCCGGTACTGGTCCCAGACGGTCTGGATGAAGGCTTTTTGCCGGGCCGAGAACGTGTCCGGGTCCGCCCCTTCTCGGGGCGTGATTGCTTGATAACCGTAATGGGCAAACCGAGGGTACAGGTCTTTCACGACAGGCCCAGACTTCCACGCCTCGATTCGCTCATCAAAAAGAGTCGCCGTAAAGGCCGCCAGATGCCAGCCCTGGACGTAGTAAAGCAGCTTCTGAAGCCGCATGTGGCACAGACAATCCGAGTCCTCCGATTCGCTGGGCGACGCGAGATGGATCAGATATTGAGCCACTTCCATCGCGGATACCATTGCACACCTTCTCGACGAGGCCCGGAGCATCAGCGCAAAACACAAGCACCCGGGGTGCGGCGCTGGTGAAATGAAACGAATCTTTGTTCAGGATAACGGACGAACGGGTCCGTCACAAGAGATGTGTGGCCGACGTGTATTCGGCGCGGAAGAGCCGAAGGGGCAAAGCAGCCGCGCTCCCACCGATGTTGGGACTGTGACGCTGACTGTAAGGCCGGCACCTCACTTTTCCTCCGGCGCGGCAATCCTCTCTTCGTCCGCTTGTCGTGCGCGGGAACGGCTCATCCAGTAGAGCAGTGTTTTCACCTCGAACGGCTTCAAGCCCGGACGCAGCGACAGCAACCGCGCCGCCAGCCCGGCCAGATGCGGCGCCGCCCACGATGTCGCCGGCTCCGACGCGAACGGACCAATGTAACCCTTGCTGTACGCCTGAAACTCGATCCGCTCGCGCAGCGCATACGCGAACTGCAAGGGCTCGTCGAACTCGCCTCGATCAACCGACAGCAGCGGCGGCGAGAACAGGGCCGGATAGCTCAGGGTCAGCGGATGATCGTTGTGAGCGGCCGCGATCAGCAGCACGTCGCGAAAGTACGCCTCCTCGATTGCCCGCAGCAACTGGTTGCGCCGGCTCAACGGCTGCAGGCGATGTTCCGGCACGCCCAGCGACAGGTTGACGATCTGACAGCGCCACTCGTGGACGGCCCAGTGAAGCGCCCGCAGCAGCGTCTCGACGTCAGCCCCCGCGCCCGAGGGGCCGACGATGTCGGCGGAGAAAAGGCGAACTCGCGGGGCCAGCGTCAGGATGATGTCGGCGACCGTCGTGCCGTGCGGCGCACTTTGCTGTCCCGCGTAGAGCGACGGCTCCGCCCGGTTAGCGCTGAAGATGCCGCCCTCGATGGGATGGCATTCCTGACCGCGTTGTCGGCAGCGCGCCGCCAGCACCTCGCTCTCGACGCCGCTGTCGATGACGCAGAGCCGCACGCCCTCGCCCGTGGCCCGCGGATGCAGCAGCAGGCGTTCGGGCGTGACGAGGGCGAGCAACTCCGCGAAAACGTCGTCCGGCCCTGCATCGCTCACGACTGGGCCTCCTCCATGCCGCCGGCTTCGTCGAGCAGCCGGCGCAGACTTTCGACCATGTCGATGCAGTGGCGAACCGCGGCCGGGCCATGCCGCAGCGCGAGGACGCGCACCGCCTCGGCCAGCCGCAAGGCATTGTCGGACACGACAGCGCCGATGCCCTGTTCGAGTCCCTGACGCAGACGTTGCAGCGCATCGGCCGGCGGCGGTTCCTGAAGGCGCTCGGCTTCGGACCCTTGCAGCGTCTGGCTGAGCGAATCGCTGGCGCCGAGGGCCGAGGCCACGGCGTCGAGCAGCGCCTGGCCGGTCGAGCGTTCGAGCAGGGCGTGTTGCAGCACCTCGCCGCCGAAGGCGGCAGCGGCGCCGACCAACTGGCGATCCGCTTCGGTGAAGCCGCCTGGCCGGTCGAACAGTTCGAGGACCATCTGCACGCTCTCGCCAGCCGGCAGCGGCGCGATCAGGAGCGACGAGCGGTCGCGCTCGAAGTCCTGCCACTCGACCGAAGCGTCCGGAACTCCCGTCGGATTCATGATCCTGGCCTCGCCAAGGCTGAAGACCGCCCCCGCCAGCGAGCGTGAGAAGGGGACGCAGGGACCGGTGTGCGATTCGCCATCGACGCCGTAGACCCGGCACTGTTCGGGCGGCGTGCGCGCGGCGTCATGGCTGCGGACGAGCAGGATACCATCGGCGGCCCGCGTGAAGCGGAGCAGGAAGCGGAACAGCGACGAGACGGCGCGCGGCGGCGACAGCGGATCGTTGAGCGCGGCCGCGGAACGGGCGAGGGGCAGCAACTTCTCGACGGCCTCGCGGAAGGCGACAAGGCCCACATGCAGCCGGCGTTCGCGCCGCGCGGGACGGATGCGGTCGAGCTGGCGGCGGACCGCAAGAAGGAAAGTGTCGCGGCCGAGGTCCTGGT
>JBBSDR010000391.1:0-6363 GCA_038240465.1 Gemmatales bacterium | reverse complement strand
ATCGAAATGACCCCTTGCTATAGTTCGCGTCCTCAACTGGGGTGGTTCACGGTCAACCTGCGGGGGTCGCGGATATGCGCTGGCGTCATCTCCTTCTCGCGCCCGTCGTGGGCAGTACGTTCCTCGGTGGCTGCGGCGGCAATTCCGGGCAGTTCACTGCTCCGAGTGCGCCGACCGTGGCGCGGTCGCAAAAGGCCGAGCCGCCGGCCCCGGATCCGGCCGTACCGAAAGCAAATTACCTCGACCAGTTGCCCGAACAGCCTGCCGATGCGACCATCGGCGAGATCGCCGTGCGCATCAAGGCCACGGTCAACGGCGTGCCGATCTTCGACGAGGAAGTCCAGGCGAATGCCTATCAGTTCCTCCTCGCCACGAATGGCATGGCCGAACCGGAACGGACGCGGAAACGCCGCGAAATCATCAAGGAAACCACCGACGCGCTCATCGAACGCGAGATCCTGATCCAGGATGCGATGGCCCGCCTGAAGAAGGCCGGGCCGCAGGTGATGGCCAAGCTGCAAGAGGGGGCCGACAAGGAATTCGATCGCCGCTGGGTCACGTCCATGAAGAAGGGCGCCCAGATCAAGTCCGACGACGAACTGAAGGAATTGCTCCGCCGCCAGGGGCTGTCGTTCGACATGATTCGTCGCCAGTGGACGCGCCAGTTCATCGCCAGCGAATATCTGCGCCAGCGCGTCCTCTCCGTCCTCGACAAGGTGGGCCGCGAACAGCTCATGGACTACTACGAGGGACATCCCGAGGATTTCAAGCAGGATGACGCGGTGGAATGGCTCGACCTGTTCGTCAGCGCCACCGCCGGCAAGTATCCCAGCCGCGAGGCGGCCCGGCAGATGGCCGAGCAGATCGTGGCTCGCGGCAAGCAGAATGAGGACTTCGCGGCCCTGGTCAAGCAGTTCGACGAAGGCGACAGCAGCTTCCGCAACGGCGCCGGCATCGGCAAGAAGCGCGGTGAGATTCAGCCGGTGGAATGCGAGGAGCATCTGTTCGCGATGAAGGCCGGCGACATCGGACCGATCATCGAATCGACGAATGGTTTCCACGTCTTCAAGCTGATGAAGCGCGAGTTCGCGGGCAAAAAGCCCTTCGATGAGGAGGCCCAGAAGGACATCCGAGGAAAACTGCGAACCGCCATGTACGAAATTGAGTCGAAGAAGATCATCGAAGACCTGAAACGGAAAGCCTACATCGAGTATTCGCACTCTCGATGAACCGGTAACAGAAAAGCGAGCGGGGCCAGTGATGGTCCCGGTCTCTTGCTTCAGGAGAGCAAGAAACCGGGGCATTACTGGCCCCGCTCGCCAGACGAACTGCTGCGGTTGTGGCCTTACAACTTCGGGCCGGCCGCGGTCTTTTGCATGGCATCATCGCCGGGGGGCAGGGCGGCCTCGACCCGGGTGAGCAGCGTGCGAATGCCTTTTCGCAGTTCTTGAAGCTGAACGTGATAGGTGTCTCGTTCGCTGGTGCGGGCGGTGACCATCGTCTTGAGGTCGTCGCGCTCCTTCATGACCAGCTTTTGCAGCTCGAGTTGCTTTTGCAGTTCTTCCTTTTCCTTCTCCACCTTCGCCAGCATCTCCTTGGTATCGTCGTGGGCCTTTTGCATGTTTTGGCACGAGGCTTCGAGGTCGCAGCACTTCTCTTCCAGAGCCTTGATGCGCTTGTCGTGACTGGACGTGGTCTTGTGTTCGCCCTGGGAGCAGCCCCACAGGCCGGCCGACACCACAACGACAAAAATCAGACCCTTATGCAGTTTGGTCATGTTCTATGCCCTCCTTGATGGCAGCCGGTCGCCACCGGCCGTCTCTCTTTCGCTTTCCCCTTCTTCGCCGCTCTCCGCAGAATCTATTTCGACTGAACCCCCACGAAACTTGATGCAACCCGACGATTCTTCACCGTCTACGTCGTCGCTTCAAGTCCCGCTCTCCGCAGCAGTAACCGGACTGGTCCTCTCCACCCAGTCCCGCGCCAGGGCCAGCAGCCGCTCTCGCTCCTCAGGAGTGGTGTCCGCGCCGGCAAAGTTCACCCTGTCGCACTCGGCCAGCAGCGTCTCCAGATCGCGCCAGACTTCCTCGCCCACGCCCTCCTGCTTTCGGACCGCACTCAGCACTTCTTCTGTCGTTTGCCGGGTCGCCGGGAAACCGAGACACTCCTCGACATGAGTGCGCACAATGAGCGAGAGCCGGGCGTGTGGCTGAGTTTCGCCTCGCAGACGCTCCAAATCGCGCAAGGCTCGCTCGCGCGGGGGCAAAGTGATTTCGCCCCGAGGACGGCGAAGCAAGAACATCACTCCTGTCGCCAGCGCCGCGCCGCCGGCCAAGCCGAGGACTAACCACAAAACAGGGAACCCGGGCAAGACGGGCGGCTCGGGAATCGATTCCGGCGTCATTTCGCCGCGAATCGCGTTGGCCTGGTCCGGCGGCGGACCGATAACTTCAACCCTCAGATCGTCCCAGCGTACCATTGTCCACTCTTTCCCGGGACCAGCGCGATAGCGGACAATCACGGCCGGCAACGAAAGAGAGCCCGGTTGGGTGGGGGCCAGGGTGATGGACTGCTGCCAGCGTGGGCCGCGCGCGGAGTTCGTCGCGCGGCCGAGGACTTCCCAGAGCTTGCTATCCGGTTCGATCGAGGCAGCCGACACCTCCAGCGTATCCGGTCCATCGACGACGCATGTCAGCGTCAGTTCGCCGGAGAGCCGCAGCTTGCGGTCGGCGCTGAAGCCGTCGCCCGAGAGCAGCAAACGCGCATCCTTTTGCGCCAGACGGACTGTTGCGCCCTCTGGAGACAAGAACACGCACGGAATGAGGCAGAACGCGAGGCGCAACATGCTAGCGGTTCCTCCGGCGGCGTTCGCGAAGGCGGAAAAACCGCAGCAGCGCGTCGAAATGATTGCCGTCCGTTGACACATCGACGACATCGGTCCCGGCCGCGCGGGCGAGTTGCGCGAACGCCTCGCGCCGCGCGCGGGCCTGTTTCTCGAACCCCTCACGCACCGCGCGGGAAGAGGTGTCGAGAAGCATCGGCTGGCCCGTCTCCGCGTCCTCCAGTTGGATCAGGCCGACGGCAGGCAGCGTCAGTTCGCGCGGATCGGTGATGCGGATGGCGACAAGGTCGTGACGGCGGCCGGCGCGCTTGTAGGGCCTATCGAATCCGGTGTCGAGAAAGTCGCTCAGGAGAAAGACGATGACGCGCCGTCGCAGCAGGCGATTGAGATAATCCAGACCGGCGGCCAGCGAAGTCGCCCGCTGTTCGGGCTGGAAGAACAGCACATCGCGGATCAGCCGCAGCACATGGCGCGTACCCTTGCGCGGCGGGATGAAGTTCTCGACGCGATCGGTGAGTTGAATCAGGCCGACGCGGTCGTTGTTGCTGACCGCGCTGAAGGCGAGGACGGCGGCAATCTCGGCGGCAATCTCGCGTTTCTGCTGCGCGTGGCTGCCGTAGAGGAGGCTGGCGCTCGAATCGACGACAAGGATGACCGTCAGTTCGCGTTCCTCGATGAAACGCTTGACGAACGGGTGTCCCATCCGCGCGGTGACATTCCAGTCGATGGAGCGGATGTCGTCGCCGGGCTGGTATTCGCGCACTTCCTCGAAGGCGATGCCGGACCCTTTGAAAACGCTGTGATACTCGCCGCCGATCAGGTTCTCGACGGCGCGGCGCGCCCGCAGTTGCAGGCGGCGAATCTGGCGCAGGATTTCGGTAGGGACCATAAGGCTACTCTCGAGAAACGGCGATCACGGCCTCGACGACGTGCTTCCAGCGCTTGCGGCGGCTCTTGCGCTCAGCCTCGTCGAGGCTCGGCTCATGGCGTGTCATCCCGGAGGCCAGATGGCGCAGGGCTTCGAGGTCAGGCCAGATGCCCGCCCGCAATCCCGCAAGATAGGCCGCTCCTCGCGCAGTTGCCTCACTGTCAGCCGCGACGAGTACGGGCAAGCCGAGCAGGTCGGCCTGGCAGCGCAAGAACCACGCATTCCTGGCCATGCCGCCATCGACACGCAGACTCTCGAGCTTGGTTCCGGCATCTTCGCCGGCGGCCTCGACGAGGTCGGCCACCTGGTACGCGACCCCTTCGAGGGCGGCTCGGCCAAGGTCGGCGGCGGTCGTGCCGCGCGTCAGTCCAAAGAGTGCGCCGCGTGCCTCGGGGACCCAGTACGGCGCTCCCAGGCCGACGAAAGCCGGCACGAAGAGGACAGGCTGTTCCGGATCGGAGGCGTTCGCCAGCGCCTCGACATCCGGCGAGGTGGGGATCAGCTTCAGCCCGTCGCGCAGCCATTGAACGGCAGCGCCAGCAATGAAGATGCTGCCCTCGAGGACGTACTGCGGCCGGTCGTCCACAGTGGCCGCGAAGCTGGTCAACAGCCGATAGCGCGAGCGGAGCGGGCGGTTGCCGAGGTGCTGGAGAAAGAATGCCCCGGTGCCATAGGTACACTTCGCCTCGCCGGCTGTAAAGCCGCACTGGCCGAACAGGGCTGCCTGCTGATCGCCCGCAATGCCGAGGATCGGCAGGCCATCTGGAAGGAAGGTCAACCCGCGCGTCGTTCCGAATGAGTAAGCACTCGGCTTTACTTCCGGCAAAACAGCGCGCGGGACTGAGAAGAATCGGCACAACTCGTCGTCCCACTGGCCGCTCGACAGATCGAGCAACAGGGTCCGCGAGGCGTTGCTGACGTCAGTCGCGTGGACCTGGCCGCCGGTCAGCCGCCAGAGGAGGAAGCTATCGATGGTGCCGGCGGCGAGCCGGCCATCCTCGGCCCGCCGGCGCAAGGGAGCGTCCTGTTCGAGCAACCAGCGCAGTTTGGTCGCGGAGAAGTACGGATCCAGAATCAGGCCGGTCCGCTCCTGAAGCCAGGGAGCATCCGACTGATGCTCGCGGCAGAAATCCGTAGTGCGCCGATCCTGCCAGACGAGGGCATGGGCCACGGGCTTGCCGTCGGCACGGTCCCAGAAAAGGCTCGTTTCGCGCTGGTTGGTCACGCCGATGGCGGCGAGGGAACGCGGCTTTACTCGGGCGGCTTCGAGGGCAGCGGGGACAACGGCGCTCACTCCTTGCCAGATTTCCTCGGCATCGTGTTCGACCCAACTGGGACGAGGATAATGTTGGGCCAACTCCTGGCTGGCGCTGCCGAGTGCCGTCCCCGCGGCATCGAAGACGATGGCGCGCGTACTCGTGGTCCCCTGGTCGATGGCCAGCAGGTATTCGCTCACGATGGTTCCTCCTCCGCGCCATTGTCTCCTGTTCGCGGCGGTCTGGCAATCGGCGCAAGCGAGAAAAACGTGTTCTATACTTTTACGGGACCGTTGCGTCCTTGACCCGAACCCGAGGGCCAATCATGGCGATGGTCTGTCCGCAGTGCAATGGTTCTCACGAACAACGTCTGCAATGTCCGCGCTGCGACGTGCGCCTGGTCTTCAAGGAGACCGGAGCGAACCCGAGTCTCGGCACAACTTCGGGCGCCTGGCAACAGACACCCCTGGGCCGAATCGTCATCGGACTCATGCTTTCCCAGGGCATTTATCATGGCCTGCGCCATCTGTGCGTCGCCGGCTTGATGGCTTCGCAGGGAAGCGAACCGCAGGACCTGTGGAGCAGCCTGGCAGGTTTTTCGCTTCTCCTGAGTTTGCAGGTGATTGCCCTACTGATCGGCGGTCTGCTTGCCGGCGCGGGGCAGCGCCAGGGTGCCGTCTACGGCGCCGTTCTCGGCGTCTGGAACGGCGTCCTGGTCCTGCTGGCCCAGCCGGAACAACCCGAGGAACTGCGCTCTCTGCCTTTGTACGCCTTGCCCCTGGTGCAGTCTCTGCTCGGTGCGTTCGCCGGCTGGATGGGTGGCCGGGTCTGGCGGCCAATGACTCCGTCGAGTGTTCCCGGGGCCTCGCGCCAGATCCTCAAGATCGTCAAGAAACGGGGCCAGAAATGGTTCGCAGGACCGATCTTCTGGACCCGTGTGGTCATGGGCGCCTGTCTGGGAGTGGTTGGCGCTCTCTCGGCCGGCATGCTTCTGAAACGGGTCATCTGGTTGAGCGATTTTGACCTGACGCCGCAGACTCACTTGCACGCGCAGATCGTGACCTGGGAGATTTCCGCGCTGGCTATTCTGGCGGGCGGCGCGCTGGCAGGAGCGACCACGATGAACGGAGTGAAGCAGGGTCTGGTCTGCGGTATCGTCGTCTCGGTGGTTCTGGTTGGCTTCCGTCTGTCCGCCCCCAATCCGCCTTCGTTCTTCGTAATGGTCTCGTCGATGTTCGGGCCGATGATCCTCGCCCTGATGGGTGGGGGCTTTGGCGCCCAGTTACTTCCGCCTGTCGCCGCTGTCCGCAAACGCGAAAGATCGGAAGAGCACACGT
>JBBSDR010000390.1:0-6365 GCA_038240465.1 Gemmatales bacterium | reverse complement strand
TACGGGCCACAGGCCAAGAGGCGGCGCCGGCGGGCGGAGCGCGTTCAGCGCTTCACGGACGAGTTCCTCGATGTAGGCTTCCCAGGCGGAAGCGCAGGTTACAACTACCATTCGATTCAAGGCGGCCACCCGGAGCAGTCGCCCGGGGATCCCGGCGGGGAGTTGAGCCGAGGAGTTGCGGAGGTGCTCGGCATCTTCAAGAAGGGAGAGAAGGTGTCCCGTAAAGGCGTTTGATGGCACTGAAGGCCCTCCCTGGATGACCGGCCGAGAATCACTGCTTTCGCACCTTGGCTTTCTTGAGCGGCATCCTGTCCACGCTGATACTCTGCTTGCGAAGTTCCTCCATGCCATCCGAAAGCTGAGCAGCCAGGACGGGAACAGAGAGCATCAGTTCCGAGATGGCATAATCACGCTCGCCGACTATACCTTTCAAACCCTCGTAGGATCCAGCCAGATCGTCCGTGCCGAAACGTCCGCGGTAAAGATACAGGATCAGGATCAGTTGGTAAATGATGTCATCGGGAAGCGTGGCAAGGAACTCGCTCAACTCCTGTTCCTCCGGCGGAGGCGGGGGGGCCTCCTCGCCTTCTTCTACCAGCGGATAATGGCGATGCCGCTTCGGCAGTTCGGCTTCGTAGTAGTCGCGAACCTTGCCAGCGAGATCGATCACTCTGTTAACAGCCTCGGAAAGCTTCATCTCTCCCTCCCTTCAACTACATGTAAAGCCCAGGCGGGCTTCGGTCAATCCAATGGCATTCTATCAGTGACTGGCCATTCCCAGAAGATCGGCGTTGATCCTGGCGATGACATTCGCGGCTTCCGTTTCGACACGCACGACGCGCACGCCAACGTCCGCGCCTTCGACTTCGCGGATCACGGAGGTGATCGCCTCGCGCAGGGTGGCTGCCGTTCGCTCGCATTCCAGAAAGGCGACGCCGTCCCGCAAGTTCAACTCGATGTCGCGCTGCGTCGCCTCATATAGGGCATCGGCCAGTTCGGGGGTGATCTCGGCTACACCCGAGAGGATTAAAATAAAGGTGTGAGTGATCATGGCTATTCTGTAGTATCCGTCTGGTGTGTGCAATGATCGACGAAGCGACGAATGGCGTTGGCATGATTCTGTGGGTTCTTCGGCGTTGACCAGATCGACTTCTGACAACCGCCGCGGCCGTGGGAACACCGGATCATACCCCAGCAGTGTCCTTTGGCTGACTTGATGACGGTCCACCGTTTACTTCTGGCATACTTCAAAGCGGCTTCAATTTCCTTGTCAGGGTGGCTCGCCATGCGCTGGGTTCCTGAGGGAGACCAAAGAAAAGGGTAAGAGAATCGTTCCCAATTCAGTAATTGCAAACGGTTCTGACACCTTTTCCGCGCCGCCTTCCTCTTGGAGCCGGACTGCGAGCAGAAACCCATCCACCAAGGGCGGAAAACTCGGAACTCATGTTCCTCCGAGCGTAGTTCGTTCTGGCAAGAGGAATCCTCTCCCTCCAAATCCCAGGCCGCTATTCCCCAATTTCCGCCTCAATTTCCGCCTTTCTCGCCTGAAGCGCTGTCAGTTTTTTCTTGAGCGCAGCGATCTCCTTATTGATCTTGCGCAGTTCTGCCTGAGTTTTTCTGCTGAGGAGGTGCTTCGAGCCAAGTTGCTCGACGATGTATCGTTCGAGCTGACTCCTCAAAATTCGGAGATAGGGGTTACCCCATACCGAGCCTTCTCGGTATTCAAGTTTGCCGGCTCGAATACCCTTCACGATGAAGTCACGGGTCACTCCGTATTCCTTCTGAGCCGTAACGTCGCTGAGGGTTGCCCCTTTCTCATTCCATTCACCATGCTCCGCCATGTCTCATCTCTCAGACCGAATTGCTTCGGCGTATTTGCTACCTGAGACGATACCCATACTCCTCAGGAGGTCCACTGCTCCAGTCGATGAAGCTCCCGGCTCGCCTGGATACAACTCCATCCGGCACACAATGACTACCCTTTTCCGGTCAACTGCTGCGAGTCGTTCGCAGTTGCAGTTGAGTTCCCGACATCGGGGAGTTCGTGCAAGGCCTCCGGGGCAAAGTCGGCTCCGTTTGGCCAGGCCACGGTGCCGCAACGGGGGTCCAGGGCAACGCGGGCGAACATGTCGGGATCCAGCAGTAGTTCAAAGACCGGCCCAAACAGCAGCGGCCGCACATCAACGCACTTGGTCACACCATCGTTGAAGGCCAATTGCAACAGGTAGGGGCCGGGACAGTGAGCTTCCGTAATGTGCAAGATCATAGTTCTCCTCGTTTACACCATGCCGAATTGGAGCGATTGGCTCTGCCTATGGCTGCACTGTTCCTGTCGATCCCGCACCTCCACAGCGATTTCCTGGCACCTATCCCCCATCCTCAGGCGACCAATTGTTTGTTTTCCAGCAGTTTTACACAGAGGGAACGCATGGTGGTCAACTCCCTCTGAAATTCGCGATGCGCCTCTTCTGGTGGGAGGGCCTCAAAGAGGTCGGGCAACTGCACGGCGCGACTCATGATCTCATCGGCGGCTTCCTCTTTGAATTGCTTGCGGACAAACAGGCAATTGTCGCCGTTGTACAAGACCCGCACTGCGTCGGTGGCGCTGACCAGACCGTGGCTGAGCGACTCGATAAGGCCGAGGTTGAGCCAGGCGAAAACAGCCAATTGCTCGCTGGGCTTTTTCCCGGATGCGAGAAGCAAAATCTTGAGATCGATGCCATGATTCATGGGGTTGCCTGCTTGGGAAAGAACTTCACACCGGCCACCTGTCCGGATGCATGTTCAAAGTAATGCACCTCACCGCTGTTGCCCTGCTTGATCACCTTCTGCCATTTTCCACGCAGCAACTGCCGGAGATAGCGAAGGACCGCTGCGTTTCGCACCGGATACTTGATCGTCCCGCCCTTGGTGGGAACCCATCCAGCAGGCACCGACCCGGATGCGTACACATCGGGATACAAGTGTAGTGGCACGTCATCCTCGAAGTCTGGAGAAGAAAAGGTGTATTTGGAAAGCTAGCTAATATCGGTTCCTGACACCTTTTCCTCATCTTCTGACACCTTTTCCTCATCTTCGTATTCAGGTAAAACGTCAGCAAGACACCAACAATGACCGCAAGAAACGAAAAGAAGGCAGACAAACAGATTGTCAGGATCATCCATCCCCGCTGGCCCCACAACTCCTTCGTCTTCGTCAACTCCGAAAGCCTGTACTCGATAAGGGCAATCTGTGCCGTGATCTCACGAAGTGGTTCTGTCTCGCTTCCCAATGCCTCCACTCGCTCCTTGAGAATACTCACCTCGATCGTGAGGACCGGAATCAGTTTCTCTGTTTGGGTTGCCACAGTCGGTGTCACTCCGCGTCCGTGGTGAGTTGGTCCAGGAGGATCTGCACCTGTTGATGCTGATGGTCGTTGCGGATCTTTAGGAGGTCGCCCCAGAGCCGAGGCAGACGGAATCTCATGTGGAGCAGATTTTTCAGTTCGTCAGGGGTGAAATCCGTGGAGACTTCACCCGTCAAGTCCCGCATGGTCAGGCGATAGAGAGCTTGACCCTCGGGATCTTGCACGCGAGTCCACTCAGCCTTCACGAGTGGGGACGACTCTGGCCCCACAATGCCAGCGAGACGAGTCGAGGCTTGCTGAAGGAGCGTCCATCCCTCAGTCCATTGCCGGACTTCCGGCGAATACTGCACGTCCATAATGTCTCTCCACGGGCGAAATCTGTCTCTAGGCCATGATACCTGAGCGCAACGTGCATTGGCAAACTTTCAAGGGGCGTAAAGAAACTCGTTGCTGTTGAGGAACACCAGCGCGACCTGCGTCCAGGCCACCCGTTCGCCGTCGCTGCTCTTGACCGCCGACACGAACTTGCCGACTTTCTCGCTTTCCGCCGGACGCGGCTCACGGCCAAACAGCAAGACGAACGCGAATCGGATGCGAGCCGCGTCGTCGCTTGCGAAATGCATCAAACGATCGCCCACCGCGGCAGCGTTGCGCTCGGAGAATGGCCCGTGCAAGAGCGCCAGCGCCTGCAGCGGCACCGTCGAGACGTTGCGCTCCGGACAGTTCACCTCCATCAGCGGCGTGTCAAACAGATCGAGCAGCGTCAGATGCTGGCTGCGGCGCACCAGCAGATAGATGCTGCGGCGATTGCCGCCGGCGTCGTCGTTCGTCTCGACGGAGCCGTCGCCCTTCGCGTACACGGCGATGGGCGGGCCGTAACGCTGCTCGCTGAGCTTGCCCGCCACGGCCAGGACACTGTCCCGTACCACCTCGCCCTCGTGACGCTTTGGCTTCCAGGAACTCACCAGGACGTTGTTCGGGTCATCGGCCTTGGCGCCGGAGGATTGGCGATAGGCCGTCGAGGTCACTATCAGCCGATGCATCGCCTTCATGCTCCAGCCGGAACGCACGAACTCCGTCGCCAGCCAGTCGAGCAATTCTGGATGCGATGGTTTCGCTCCCGATCGGCCAAAGTTCGCGACCGTCGGCACGATGCCCCGGCCGAAGTGATGGACCCACATGCGATTGACCTGCACCCGCGCCGTCAGCGGATGCGCCGGCTCGGTTAGCCAGCGCGCCAGCGCCAGACGCCGGCCCGTTGTCTTGTAACCCGGTTTCGGATCCAGTTTGAAGCCGTCCGCCGCCAGCACTTCGGGAACGCTTGCTGTCACGACCGCACCCGGCTTGCTCGGGTCGCCGCGGCGCAGCAGACGGCCCTGGGGAGGCTTGTCGTCCATGTCCACCAGGCCGCGAATCAGGATCGGCGTATCCTTCTTCTGCGCGGCCTGGGCGGCGGCCAGTTCCGCCATGAGCTTCTCCACAGCCGCCTTGTCGAGCTTCTTCGGATCGGCCATCACCGTCTTCAACTGCTGCGTCAGAGTTGTCACCCGCAGGGCCGTCTGCTTGCTGCGCTCGCGCAGGTGGGCCTGTTCCGCCTCGCTGGCCATCGGAATGCCACGCACTTCCGATGGCTGCCAGCGCGCCGGATCGAGAGCCGGCAGCAGGACGGATTGCAGGGCGTAGTAATCGCGCTGCGAAATGGGGTCGAACTTGTGCGAATGACACTTGGCGCAGTGGATCGTCAGGCCGAGAGTGGTCGTGCCGACGATCTGCATCGTGTCGCTGAGGACCTGGTGAATCTCGTTCGGCTCGGTGTAGCCGGGATAGGTCGGATCGAGAGCGGTGCGCAGAAAGCCGGTGGCCGTCAGTTGCCGGATCATCTCCGGAGTCAGCGTCTCGGCCCGCCGCCAGTCGCTCAACTCGTCTCCCGCAAGCTGTTCGGTCAGGAAGCGATCGTAGGGAACATCCTCGTTGAGAGAGCGGATAACGTAATCGCGATAGCGCCACGCTTCCGGACGCTGTCGATCGGCCGCGAGATAGCCATCCGAGTCGGCATAGCCCGCGATGTCGAGCCAGTGTCGGCCCTGGCGCTCGCCGTACTCCGGAGAAGCGAGCAGGCGATCGACGAGGCGTTCGTAAGCGTCGGGGCTATTGTCGGCCAGGAACGCCTCGCGCTGTTCGAGCGTCGGCGGCAGCCCGAGCAGATCGAAGCAGAGCCGGCGCAGCAGCACTTCCTTCGAGGCGTCAGGGCTGAACGACAGTCCCTTCGCTTCGAGCTTCGCCAGCAGGAAAGCGTCGATGGGAGTGCGCACGCGCTCCAGGGCGTTGACGCGAGGAACAGGGGGACGCTTGGAAGGCTGGAACGCCCAGAACTGGCGATCCTCAGCGGAGACGCGCGAGGGGATTTCTTTCTCCTGGAGCGGCGCTTCGGCCACCTTCAACAACGGCGAGCCGTCAGCGATCCAGCGACGGATCAACTCTTTCTGTCGCTTGTCGAGCGCGCCTTCCGCGGGAGGCGGCATCTCGTTCTTGTCGATGCGCTCCAGGAGCAGGCTGTCGGCCGGCTTGCCGGGGACGATACCGGGGCCATTGTCGCCGCCGCGAACGAGGGTGAACTTGCGGCGCAGATCGAGTCCGCCTTGCACCTTCGGGTCGCCGTGACACTTCAGACAGCGCGTTTCGAGGATGGGGAGGATGTGCGTCTCGAAGAGGATGCGCTCGTCGGCGCGAGCGACGGCGGACACGCCGATCAGCAGGAGAATCGAGAAGATCCAACGCATCGTTTCCCCCTTGAGGCGACATCCGACGGCATGCACCGCCCTGGACCCCTGCCGGCTTGTCCGGCAGGTGAACGAGTTCGACAGCTAGAATCCGGCAATCAAGAAACATCCTCGACCCCTGCCGGCTTGTCCGGCAGGTGAAGGAGTTCGACGCTAGACCGGGTGGGCGAAGCGGAACCTCTCTGCTCGACCCCTGCCGGCTCGCCGGGCAAGTGAAGGAGGTCGGCGCTAGCGCCGGC
>JBBSDR010000389.1:0-6369 GCA_038240465.1 Gemmatales bacterium | reverse complement strand
GTGGTATAGAATTGGTTAGTTTTTTGCGGGGACTCATTGTACGAATCGACGGTCCCTCGGAAAGACCAGCGAAACGAATTTCCAATAGGATTGGGCTTGCCCGGCTTCTCGGGGTTGAGTTATACTTCTCATCTACAACGCTGGCTTCTTCTTGCCGTTGCTTGCCGGCGCCCGTGGCACCTGAGAGTCTCTCCCTCGGTCAGGTCAATTCGTCCCCTGTTTTCTCCCCGCGGGGCACCCCTGCCCTCCCGCGGGGAACACGAGCGGCTCGGTTCATGGAGGGACCGGCAGCCGAAATTTCACCTTCCTACCTCCTTGGAGGCGTGGCCATGAAAGCCGCCGCCGTTCTCTCCTGCGCTTTCCTCGCGCTCCTGGCCGCACTGGCCATCGCCGGCTCGCCGGCCGAGCATCACGGACCCAAGCCCGAGAGTTACTGGAACGTGGACGACCTCCGCACCGGCATGAAGGGCGTCGGCCACACCGTCATGAAGGGCACCAAGATCGAACCGGTCGACGCCGAAGTTCTCGGCGTCATGAAAAATACCAGCCCTGGCCGTGATATGGTCCTGTGCCGGCTCTCCGGCCTCGGACTCGAACGCTCCGGCATCATCGCCGGCATGTCCGGCAGCCCGGTTTACATCGACAACAAACTACTCGGGGCTGTCGCCTTCGGCTGGGCCTACGGCAAGGACCCCATCGGCGGCATCACGCCCTTCTGCCAGATGCACGACTTCGTCGAGTCCTACGAACGTCGCGATCTCACCGAACAACACAAGCCGCGCCGTGTCGGTGTGCGCCACGCGCTGCCCGCCCCCATCGCCGCCGGCGACAAGCTGTTCGACAGCATCACTGTGTCGCAGGATTTCAGCGCTGAATCGGACAAGGAAGACAGCGAAGGCCTCTGGCTTCGACCGCTGCGCACTCCCCTGGCGGCCAGCGGCATGTCGCTCAACAGCCTGAAGTATCTCGGCAAGGCCACGCGCGGCCTGGGCCTGGTGCCGCTCCAGGGCGGGGCGGCGACAGCGGCCATCAGCGAAGAGGCGAAGAACGTCGCCCTGGAGCCGGGCGGGCCGCTATCGATCTCGATGATTACCGGCGATTTCGACCTGTCCGGCATCGGCACCGTCACGCACATCGAGGGCAAACGCGTCTATGGCTGGGGCCATCCGTTCATGAGCCTTGGCGACTGCGAGTTCCCGCTGATGACCGGCTTTATCCACACGATCTATCCGCGCCAGTCGGTCAGCTTCAAGATGGGTTCGCCGTTGCGCGCCGTCGGCGTCATCAACGCCGACGTCAGCACCTGCATCGCCGGCTGGCTCGACAAGAAGCCGGACATGCTGCCACTGCGCATGACGGTCGGCAGCAGCCCCGACGCTCCGCCGCGCACCTTCAACGTCGAACTGGCCCGGCAGCGCTCGTTGCTGTCGTCGCTGGTCTTCACCGCGCTCGTCAATTCGATCGACATGGAAGGCGACCTGCCCGAGGAGTTGACAGCCAAGTTCAAGGCCCGAATCGAACTGGAGGACGGCGAGCCACTCCTGTTGGAGGATACCTTCTCGGGCTTCTCCGGCGGCCGAACTCCGGGCGCTCTTTACGGCCAGGTCGCTTCCGCCGTCAACCTGCTCGTCAACAATCCCTACAAGCCCATTCGCATTCGCAAGATTGAGTGCGACACGAACATCCAGCCCGGCCGCCGGGCGGCGGACATCGAGGCGGTCGAGCCGGAGTCGGAGGTCTATGCGCCCGGCGAGACGATGCGCGTCCGCGTCTACGTTCGTCCCTGGAAGGGAGAGTTGCAGCGCATCAACGCCACGCTGAAACTGCCGGCCGATCTGCCCGAGGGGCCTTACACGGCGACGCTGAGCGATGACGTGACCGCCGTCCGGAGCGAGATGCGCGATAGCCCGAGCCTGTCGAATCCGCAGAACCTCGAGCAGGTGATGGCCAGTGTGCGAGCGCTGCTGAAGGCCCGGCGAACGCAACTCGCGGTGCGGATTTCCCTGGGCGCGACGGGTGTCGCGATGGCCGGCAAGGAGATGCCGAACTTGCCGGACAGTATGGTGCAGATCCTCGGCAACAGTCGCCGTACCGGTTCGCAGACGATCCGCACCGCGCTCGTCGAACGTCAGCCGACGGACTGGGTCCTTCAGGGACAGGAGACGGTGTCGTTCCGCGTGACGAAGAACAAGAAAGTTACTCCGGTGACGCCCTGAAATTGCCGCTTGCGGCTTAGCGTGCTGCTTGCGGCGTTGCGACTGGAATCGCTGCGCCGCAGGCGGCAAACACCCAAGAAATCGAGGTCATCCTCATGGACCGATCCCGCCTCTTCCTCGCCGCCGCCCTGCTGGGCCTGGCGTCGTTCGCGCCGGCCGCCAAGGTCAAGGTCTGGCATCAGTCTCGTCCCGCGCACTTTGACAAGGCGAAACTGCAGCAGGCCGTCGTCAGCAACGAGGGTACGCTGCGCCTGTCGCGGCGGCTGCGGCCGCTGTCCGGCATCGAGGCCACGCACATCTGGGACATCGCCGAGGACAAGAAGGGCAACCTCTACGTCGCCACCGGCGGCGAAGGCAAAATCTTCAAGGTCGGCGCCGATGGCAAGACGTCCGTCGTCTACACCAGCGACGATGGCCAGGTTCTGTGCCTGTGCGTCGTCGAGGGGTCCATCTATGCCGGCACGGGGCCATCGGGCCGGGTCATTCGCATCGATGCACAGGGCCAGGCGAAGGTGATTCACGACGGACTCGGCTCCTATGTCTGGTCGCTCGCTGCCGACGCCAAGGGCGAGACGCTCTACGCCGGCACCGGACCCAAGGGCCGTATCTTCAAGCTGACGCCGGAGGGCAAATCGAGCGTCTTCTTCACCTCGAAGCAAGAGCATATCCTGTGCGTGGCCGTCGGCGCTGACGGCCAGGTCTACGCCGGCAGCGACAAGAACGGACTCGTCTATCGCATCGATAACAAGGGCAAGGCCTTTGTCCTCTACCAGGCGCCGCAATCCGAGGTTCGCTCGCTGCAGGTGACCGGGGACGGCATCTATGTCGGCACCAGCACGCCTTCGGGCAAGCGGCGCGGCGGCAGCGGTGGCAGTTCCGCTTCGTCGGATGACATTGCCGCCACCGGCTCGAAGTTGACCGCCATTCCCGTCTCGAACAAGAAGGGCGAAGCCATTGCGGCGCCGCTGAGCAAATCTCCCAAGGATGATGGCAAGGACGACAAGAGCAAGCCATCGGCGGCGCCCTCGTCGCCGGGTTCGGGCGACAATTCGCTCTATCGCATCGCCGCGGACGGCACCGTCCGCGAGGTGTTCCGCGAAAAGGCGCTGGTCCTGAGCATGCTCAAGCAGCCGGGGCGATTCTTCGTCGGCACCGGCATGGGCGGCCAGTTGTTCGAGGTTGACGAGACGACCAAGGAAAAGAGCGAGATTGCCCGTCTCGATCATGGCCAGGTGCTGTGCATGGCTCGTCGCGCCGATGGCTCGATCGTCGTCGGCACGGGCGATCCGGGCAAGCTCTATGTCCTCGAAGACAAGTATTGCGCGACGGGAACGATCGTCTCGGAAGTGTTCGACGCCAAGATCGTCAGCAAGTGGGGATCGCTGCGCTGGCGGGGCGAAACGCCGGCCGGAACGAGGCTGACGGTCGCGGTCCGCAGCGGCAACATCGCCGATCCGGACGACACCTGGAGTGACTGGTCGATCGAACAGGACGATGGCGACAAGGCCCAGGTGCAGTCGCCAACCGCTCGTTTCGCGCAATATCGCGTGACGCTCAGCACCGACGACGCCGCCAAGACGCCGAGCCTGCGCGGCATCGCGGTTCGCTATGCGACGACGAACCAGGCGCCGGAGGTGACCAAGATTGAGGTGCCGAACCTCGATGCGGACGATCTGGACAATCCGAAGAAGGTGAAGTTGAAGTGGTCGGCCGAGGACCCCAATGAGGACACGCTCAGCTATAACCTGTACGTCCGCAAGGACGGCTGGAAGAGTTGGGTGCTTCTGGAAGAGGACGTCGATCGGACCGATTACGAATGGGACACGACGACGACGCCTTCAGGGAACTATCGTCTCAAGGTGGTCGCCAACGATCGCAAGGACAACGCCCCGGGCGAGGCGCTGACGGGCGAACGGATCAGCGATGCGTTCGTGGTCAGCCACGTCCCGCCGGCGGTGCAGATCAAGGTGGCCGGCGTCGAGAACAACCAGGCGATCCTGGAGGCGACGGCGTCATCGGACTGGGTGCGGCTGACGGGCGCGTCGTTCTCGGTGAATGGCCGCAAGTGGGCGAGCATCTTCCCGGCGGACGGCCTGTTCGACAGCAAGCAGGAGACGTTCCGCTTCAAGACCGAGACGCTGAAGCCTGGGACTTACGTTGTTGTCCTGCGGATCAAGGACGCGGCGGGGAACACGGGTTCAGCCGACGTGGTCTTCACCGTGCAGAAGAAGAATTGACAACCGCCGCTGGCGGCGTTGTAATTCAGATGCACCGCCGCCAGCGGTAATTACCTCGGCGCGAAAGACGCACACTGGTAGCCGAAGTCGCCAGACTTCGGGTGCCTTGCTTGCCCGAAGTCTGGCGACTTCGGCTACAAGAAGGCGTGCGTTTCTTCTCTGCCGAGGTAATAAGGAAGACGGGCAGTGATGAAAGCAGTGACGCCTCTGGGCGTTGAGTACAAGATTGACCTCCACACACACATCCTGCCCCCTTCCTGGCCCAACCTGCGCGAACGCTACGGCTACGGCGGCTTTATCCAGCTCGAACAGCACGGCCCCGGCTGCGCGCGCATGACGCTCGACGGCCAATTCTTTCGTGAAATCCGCGACAACTGCTGGGACCCGAGGCGCCGTATCGAGGATTGCGACCGTCACGGCGTCGCCCTGCAGGTGCTATCGACCGTGCCGGTGATGTTCAGCTACTGGGCCAAACCGGAACACACGCTCGACCTGAGCCGGCTGCTCAACGATCAGCTCGCCGACGTCGTGCGGACTCATCCAACTCGCTTCGCCGGACTCGGCAACTTGCCCATGCAGGCGCCGGACCTGGCCGTCAAGGAACTGGAACGCTGCGTCCGCGACCTGGGCTTGCGCGGGGTGCAGATCGGCAGTCACGTCAACGCCTGGGAACTGGGCGATCCCGCGTTATTTTCGGTGTTCGAGGCCGCGCAGGAACTGGGGGCAGCGGTCTTCGTGCATCCGTGGGACATGGTCGGCAAGGAGCGGATGAGCAAGTACTGGCTGGCCTGGCTCGTCGGCATGCCGGCGGAGACGGCGCTGGCGATCTGCTCGCTGATCTTCGCCGGTGTGCTGGAACGATTGCCGCGCTTGCGCATCTGCTTCGCGCACGGCGGCGGCGCGTTTCCCGGCATTCTTGGCAGGATCGAACACGGCTTTCAGGTGCGGCCCGATCTGTGCGCCATCGACAATCCCCATGGCCCGCGTGCGTATCTCGACCGAATCCACGTCGATTCCCTGGTCCACGACGCCGACGCTCTGCGAACACTGCTGCGATTAGTGGGTGACAGGCGAATCATTCTGGGCAGCGATTATCCGTTTCCGCTCGGTGAGGACGTGCCGGGAGCGCTCGTCGAATCGATGCCGGACTTGACCGAGGCGACAAGGGCGAGACTGCTGCGTGAGAACGCTCTGGAGTTCCTGGGACTGTCCGTCGCGAGTCAGTCGGCGAGCGAACAGAGTCCGTAAAGCCGTTCGGCGGCGATGAACACGAACGCCTCGCCCGAGGTGACGACCTCATCGCCCAAGTCGATGATGAGGTGTCCGAGTACCAGCCGCACCTTGCTTCGCGCCTCCGCATCCGGGTCATTACTCCGGGCATACTTCAGCCACTGGACCGCCGCTTCCACCGCCCACGGATACCACAACATTGTCGGGTTTTGCTTGAACTGTCCCGGTTCGCCGTCGTGACGAGTGAAGGCATAGGAGACCCAGGGAGAACGGTCCGGTGCGGTCATGTCGCGCGTCCCGCATTGAAGCAGGTGCGTTCGACAGGCGGAGACGATCGCCTTGGGGAGAGTGTAGCCGGTCTCGTTTGCGGCTCGCAGCAGCACGGCATACGCCTGCAAGCTCAGGCCGTCGAGCGTCTGATCCTTCGAGCCGTTGTCCTTGTACCAACCTGCCAACTCCGACTTGTCCTCGAACGTTGAGACGAGCCAGTTCGCCGTCTGCTGGATCAGTTCATCGCGGCGGCGGATCGATCCATCCCAGGATAGGCCGGCCCGCCTGGTATCGAGCAGGACCATCAGGGCGAGGACGTTGACATAGGTGTTCATCAGACGTGGATTGCGCGGATGGGGAATGACGTGCCAGCCGCCGTCCGGTTCCGTCGGCGCATAGGTTCGCAGGGCCAGGTG
>JBBSDR010000388.1:0-6371 GCA_038240465.1 Gemmatales bacterium | reverse complement strand
CGCCAAGGTGGCCGACTTCGGCATCGCCCGCTCCCAGGAGGGTCCGCTCGACCACACGATGAACGTCGGTGGCACGCCGGGGTACATGCCGCCAGAAGTCTGGCACGGTGAAATCAGCGTCCACAGCGACCAGTACAGCTTCGCGGTGGCGTGGTATGAGATGCGCACCGGTTGTCTAATCTTCCCCGGCCCGCATCATGTGGCGGCGATCGCCCAGCAGCACCTGACGCAAACGCCCGATGTTTCGGGTGTGCCGGAGAACGAGCAGAATGTCCTGCATCGCGCCCTGGCGAAGGACCCCGAGCAGCGCTTTCCCTCCTGCGCGTCATTCGTCCAGGCGCTGCAAGAGGCAACGGCCCCGCCGCTGTCCCCATTGTCGCCGCCTCCGCTCGTGCAGGCTGTCGCGGTCCCGGGATGGGGCATCAAGGTCGCGGTTGTGTCGCTGGGCTTCGCCCTGGTTGCCGTTCTGATTGCTCTGTGGGTCGTCCTCTGGCGGGGACCTCATCCCCCATCGTCCCCGGAGAACGAACACATCTCCTGGCATCCAAAGGGGTGGGAGGCGGAGGACGCCAAGGACCTCATCAAGGATCGTCATGGCCGGCGCTACTATCGGCGTCTCGGGCGATTGGTGGGGAGCCAGCAATTGGTCGCGCTGGCGATCCCCCAAATTACCTCGTCTGACCCACCGACATTTTACATCATGGAAAACAAGGTGTGGAACGACCTGTTCGCCGTTTTCATGGCGGACCCAAAAGCGAAATCTCTCCTGGGAAAGTATTCGAGCCGTCCGGGATGCGAGCGGTTAGTGTGCAGCGACTGGCACAAGGGGGCTTATGCGCCGGACTTCAATCCCGACCCGAATAAGGAACCGTTCTTTGGAGTGGAGGGTCCCTCCCGGGGCCGTCTCCCCGTATTCCGGGTGACGGTAACAGAGGCCCACTGTTTCGCCGAATGGCTGGATGGCCGCCTGCCGACGCGCCAGCAGTGGAGGAAGGCGGCCGGTCGGGGCGAGGACACGCGGCCGGGGCCCTTCTCCGGCGAACCCCACGACAGGCAGGACCTTGCCATCGGACTTCTGGAGGCCGGCCCCTGGCCGGTTGATCGGGGCATGCGCGACGTGAGCCTCTACGGTTGCCGTCAAATGGCGAGCAATGGTTCTGAGTGGACTCGCGACCTTGCCGACAAGGAGCCGGGCGAGACGCCGGAGATCCCTCTGGAAGAAATGAACCTGCCGCGGCGGGTGTATGTGCAAGGCCAGAGTTATCTGTCCGAGGAGCCGCTGACGTTTCAGTCGATGGCCAAGCCCGGCGTCAAGGAATGCACGAAGGCCGACATCGAGGTAAGCTTCCGAATCATTTGGGAGCAGTGATGCCGGCGCACGCCCCTTGCTTTTCCAGTCGCGTGAAACGTCGATCAGTCTTTCTCCTCTGTGCGGGAACGAACAGGAAACGGAGCCACCATGGCCACGCTGCTGGTCATCGACGACGAACCCTCGATCCTGTACGCCTTCCGGCAGAACTTTCGCGAGCCGGCGTACAAGGTGCTGTCCGCCTCCTCGGCCGCCGAGGGACTCGAATTGATCGCCAGGCATCTTCCCGACGCCATCGTCCTTGACGTCCATTTGCCCGACGCCACGGGATTGCAGACCTTCGAGCAGATTCGCCAGTTCGACGCGCGGATTCCGATCCTGCTCATCACCGGCCACGGCACCACGGACCTCGCCATTGAGGCGATGAAACGCGGCGCTTATGAGTATCTGCTCAAGCCGCTGGAACTGCCGCAACTGCGCGAACTGATCGCCCGCGCCTGCGCCTCGAGCCGGCTGATGACCGTTCCCGCTCTCGTCGCCGGCGAGACGCCGCAGGACCAGGGCGACATGATGGTCGGACGCTGCCCCGCCATGCAGGAGGTCTACAAGGCCATTGGCCGGGTCGCCTCCCAGGAAGTCAACGTGCTGATCCTCGGTGAGAGCGGCACCGGCAAGGAACTCGTCGCCCGGGCCATCTACCAGCACAGCAAGCGCGCCGACAAACCCTTCCTGGCCATCAACTGCGCCGCCATCCCCGAAGCCCTGCTGGAAAGCGAACTGTTCGGCCACGAGAAGGGAGCGTTCACCGGCGCGGATCGCAAGCGCATCGGCAAGTTCGAGCAGTGCAGCGGCGGCACGCTGTTCCTCGACGAGGTCGGCGACATGACGCCGCTGACGCAGACGAAGATCCTGCGCGTCCTCCAGGACCAGACGTTCGAGCGCGTCGGCGGCAGCGAAACGATCCGGACCAATGTTCGGCTGATCGCGGCGACGAACGCGGACCTGGAAAAACTCGTTGCCGCAGGACGCTTTCGCAACGATCTCTACTTTCGCCTCAACGTCTTCACCATCAAGCTGCCCCCCCTGCGGGAGCGCGGCGACGACGTCAGCCTCCTGATCGACTACTACATCAAGCGCTTCGGGCGCGAACTGGACCGGCCCGCGCAAGTCGTTCCCGAGGAGACTCAGGATGTCCTGCGCCGCTACCGGTGGCCCGGCAACGTCCGCGAGTTGCAAAGCGTCCTCAAGACGGCCCTCTTGCAGATGAGCGGCGCGGTGCTGCTGCCGCAATTTCTCCCCGCCAGCACTCGGGGACTGACGCCGCCTCCGGTTTCGACCGCAAGCGAGACGACGGGCTTCGACTGGGATCGATTTGTCGCCAGCCGGCTGCAAGAGGGATCGGAAGACCTCTACGCGGAGGCACTCACCCTGATGGAACGCGAAGTGCTGACGCGCGTCCTGCAGCACTGCGGCGGCAACCAAGTTCAGGCCGCGCGCATCCTCGGCATCACCCGCACTACCCTTCGCGCCAAACTTCGTGGACTGAAGCTCACTATCGAGCGATCCATCTGTTCAGATGATGATCAGAGTGAATAACGACTGATCATCCCACCTTTCCCGGAGCCTTCCAAATCACATCCTGGATACCATTCGTCGCGTAGCAAGTATTAGCCAGCACAATACTTGCGACAATACTTCTGTTTCCGGCACATCAGTTGCTTTCTTGCCCTTCATACAACTGAGTTCGACCCCTTGACCTTGAGCAATTCCGGGACGGCAGGAAGAAAAACCATGAAAATAACCGGAAACATCCGCTGGGGCAAGGTGGTAACCTGGGGTCTGCTGACCGTCGCGGGTCTTGGCGTGGCCCTCGTGGCTGTCGTCCTGTTCCCAGCCTGGTATCCCGCCCATGCCAGGGAGGCCGGCGCCGTCCAGACGCCTCCTGAACCGGCCGCCCGAGTCCAGCGCGTCGATACCGATACCCTGCTTCTTCCCGGTGAAGTCCTCCGCGCCCTGGATCTGCGCACGGTCAAGGCGGTCACCGCCAAGCAGTCGCGTTCCTTGCCTCCCCTGATCGGCTGTCTCGCTCTGGACAGCAATGAGTTGGTTCGCGTTCACACCCGTTTCGCCGGGGAAGTCGTTTCCCTTGGCAAGACCAACGGCCGGCCGATCCGCTACGGCGACGAGGTGAAAAAGGGCCAGTTGCTCGCCGTCGTCTGGAGCAAGGACCTGGGCGAGAAGAAAAGCGAACTGGTCGATGCCCTGTCGAAACTGCGGATCGACCGCACGACCCTGGAGCGGATGCGGGAACTCTATCGCGAGGCCGCCACGCCGGAGCGGAGCCTGCGCGACGCTGAGCGGACAGTTGAATCCGATCTGATCAGCGTCGCCCGCGCCGAACGGACCTTGCTTTCCTGGCGCCTGGACGACGACGAGATCAAGGCCGTGCGGGCCGAGGCTGAGCAACTGCGAAGCAACCAGAACAGCAAGGACACCGGCCATGCGGACTGGGCGCAGGTCAAGGTCTGCTCGCCACAGGATGGGGTCCTGCTGGAGAAGAATATCGTTGTCGGCGATATGGTCGATACGTCAGCCGACCTGTTCAAGATCGCCAATCTGAAAAAGCTTGCCGTCTGGGTCCATGTCTACGAGGAAGACCTTGCCGCCCTGCAACGGTTGCCGAAACCGACCCACTGGACGATCCGTCTTCCCTCTCATCCGGAAGTCTATGAAGGGACCATCGACCAGATCGGCGCCGTCATCGATCCCAACCAGCACACGGCCCTGGTGACAGGATCGATCGACAATTCCAAGGGAACACTCCTCATTGGCCAGTTTGTCACCGCCACCATTGACGTGGCCGCCACCGGCGAGGAAGTGGAAGTGCCGACGACAGCCCTGGTCGAGGATGGCCGGGAGAGCATCGTCTTCGTCCAGCCCGATCCGCAGAAGCCGCGCTTCGAGCGCCGCAAGGTGCAGGTCGTGCGGCGATTCCAGGACATCGTCCACCTGACATCCACTACCATCCGTTCGGGCGAGCGCGTTGTCACGGGTGGCGCGGTCCTGCTCAATGAGGCGATTGACGACCTCCCCATCAAGCCCTGAACGAGAGTCTTGACCGCCAAGGCGAGCGGCACGGCGTAAGCGTGCCGGTTGGGATGTCCCTCCGGCACGGCGTAAGCGTGCCGGTTTGCGATGTCCTACCGGCACGGCGTAAGCGTGCCGGTTTGCGATGTCCCAGCGGCACGGCGTAAGCGTGCCGGTTTGCGATGTCCCACCGGCACGGCGTAAGCGTGCCGGTTTGCGATGTCCCACCGGCACGGCGTAAGCGTGCCGGTTTGCGATGTCCCACCGGCACTTACGCTGTGCCGCTCGCCTTGGCCAGAATGCGAATCCGAAAGGTTGGGTGGCCATGGTTCGCCAGTTGATCGAGTGGGCGGTCAACAATCGCCTGGTCGTCTGCCTGCTCACGCTCGCCCTGCTCGTCGGCGGCGGCTACGCCTTCTTTCACGTCAACATCGAAGCTTATCCCGATCCCGCGCCCGCCATCATCGAGGTCGTCGCCCAGTATCCCGGCGCCTCTGCGGAGGAAGTCGAACGCCAGGTCACCATCCCGCTCGAAGTCGCTCTCGCCGGCATGCCCAGTCTGCAATCGACACGGAGCAAATCGCTGTTTGGCCTGTCACATCTGCGCAACCAGTTCGACTACTCGCGCGACTTCGATCAGGCCAAGCAGGATGTGATCAATCGTCTCTCTACTGCCAATCTGCCGGCTGGAGTCACGCCGCAAATCTCGCCGGCCTCGCCCATCGGTGAAATCCTTCGCTACACGCTGCGCAGTCCGAAAGATCCCCTGGGCCGGCCTTACTACACGCTGAGCGATCTCAAATCGATTCAGGACTTCACCCTTCAGCGCGAGTTGCTGCGCGTGCCGCGCATCGCCGGCGTGGTCGGCTCAGGCGGGACGGTCAAGCGCTATGAGGTCCAGCCCGATCCGGATCGGCTGAACCAGTTTCGCATCACCCTGAGCCAACTCTCGTCTGCTCTGTCGGCGGGCAACGCCAACGGCAGCGGCGACAACCTCGTTCAGGGGCAGACGACTCTCATCGTTCGCGGCATTGGCCTGATCGGCGGCGGACGCGATCCCATCCAGCAAGTCCTGGGGACCCGGTCGCTCGCGGCAGCTAGAGATTTTCTGCGCTCCGAGGAGGCGCGACGGATCGCCGAGATTCGCCAGATCGTCGTGGCCAGCTTCAACAACAATCCGGTTCGCGTGGATCAGCTTGTCGATGGCGGGCCTCTTCTGGACGAGTTAGGCAAGCCGAGCAACCTTGGTTACGACCTTGGGCGTCGTGGCGTCGTGGTCAGCCATCAGACGCGTCAGGGCAAGGTGAGTTTCAGCAAACCTCTGAAAATCGAGGGCGAGGCCGTCCTCGACTCCGCAAGTCATCAGGCCTGGGAAGACGAGGACGAGGTGGTTCAGGGCATCGTCCTGCTGCGCAAGGGCCAGGAATCGCTGCCCGCGCTGCGCGACGTCGCCGCCAAGATCGACCAGATGAACAAGGACGGCAGCCTGCCTCCGGGCATCGTCATCGAATCCTATTACAACCGCACCGAGTTGATCGACCTGACGACCGAGACCGTTCACGAGAACCTGCTGGTCGGCATGGCCCTGGTGTCGATGATCCTGCTCTTGTTCCTCAGTAACGTCCGCGTTGCTCTCATTGTGGCCATCAATGTGCCTTTGGCGCTGCTGTTCGCCTTCACCGTTCTGTTCGTGCGTGGACGGTCGGCCAACTTGCTGTCCATCGGGGCGGTCGATTTCGGCATCATCGTCGATTCGACGGTCATCCTGGTCGAGAGCATCTACCGGCATCTGACCTCGGAAGAACGATCCGTTGAAACCCTGGGGCGGCGGATCGTCCGGGCGTGTGCGGAAGTGGAGAAAAGCCTGTTCTTCTCGACGATCATCATGGTCTGCGCCTTGCTGCCGCTGTTCACGATGAAGGGGCCGGAAGGGCAGATCTTCGGACCGATGGCCGACACTTACGCCTTCGCCCTG
>JBBSDR010000387.1:0-6390 GCA_038240465.1 Gemmatales bacterium | reverse complement strand
GGCTTGTCCGGGCGGAGCGCTGTTTGGATACCAGAGGACGAGGCGGATTTATCCCCGTCAAACAGCGCTCCGCCCGGACAAGCCGGGCGGCGGCGAGGGCATCGTCGCTACTCTCTGGTTGCCAAACAGCGCTCCGCCCGGACAAGCCGGGCGGCGGCGAGAGTGATTCACTTTCTTGCCGGGGGAATAACAGGGGGCTTATGCCCCCGCTCGCCAAAACACCGGATGCTTCAGGCGTTCGCTGATATCTTGAGAGAGGACCCACGAGGACTCTCAAGATGGCTGACACCACCCTGCCCGAATACGACGCGATCCCCTATGTAAGCCGGCCATTCGCCCAGACGCATCCCGATCGGCTGGCAAGCATCGCCACGCTGTTCGGCATGCAGCCGCCGCCCATCGACCGCTGCCGGGTCCTCGAACTCGGCTGCGGCATCGGCGACAACATCATTCCGATGGCCCAGTCGCTGCCGGGCAGCACGTTTGTCGGCATCGACCTCTCGCGCCGCCAGATCGCCGACGGCCAGGCAATTGTCAAGGCGCTTGACCTGCGAAACCTCGAATTGCGTCACGCCAATATCCTCGAAGTCGATGCGAGTTGGGGGACGTTCGACTACATCATTGCTCATGGCATCTACTCGTGGGTGCCGCCGGAGGTGCAGGACGGGCTGCTGCGGCTCTGCTCGGCGCAGCTCGCCCCTCAGGGCGTCGCCTACGTCAGTTACAACACCTATCCCGGCTGGCGCATGCGCGGCCTGATCCGCGACTTGATGGTCTATCACGCCCGTCGCTTTCCTGAACTGACGGCGAAGGTGCGCGAGGCTCGCACCCTCCTCGACTTCATGGCCCTGGCCGTGCCGAAGGACAACAGCGCTTACACGTTGCTGCTGCAAGAGGAAGTGCAGCACTTGCGCAAGCAGTCGGACTCTTATCTGCTGCACGAGCATCTGAGTCCGGACAACGAGCCCCTCTTCTTTCATCAGTTCGTGGAGCGCATCTCAGCGCGGCAACTGCAATACCTGGGCGAGGCGCAACCGGCGGCGCTGGGGCTGACTGGCGTGGCGGCCGATGTCGAGGCCTCGCTGCGCCGGCTCTCACCGGACCTGACTCATCTGGAACAGTACACGGACTACTTGCGCAACCGCATGTTTCGCGCCTCGCTGGTGGTTCACGAGGGGATCGCGCTCAACCGCGAACTGCACGGAGCGCAACTGCTGGGGTTCTGTGTCTCGTCGCGGTGCCGTCCCACGTCGCCGAAGCCAGACTTGACCTCTGCCGCGATCGAGGAGTTCGAGCATCCCAGCACGCTGAAGTTGCGCACTCCCGATCCGCTGATGAAGGCGGCGATGACGTGTCTGGCCGAGGCCTGGCCCCAAGCCCTGGCGTTTCCCGAGCTGCGCGCGGCGGCCCGCGCCCGTCTCGGCGTCGCCTCGCCGAGCAAGGAACTCGTTGACCGCGATACGTCGCATCTGGGGGAGCGTCTGCTGAATTGCTACCTGTCGGAGCTGGTGGAATTGCATCTCCACACGCCGGTCCTGGTGACCGCGATCAGTGCCAGGCCTATGGTCAGTCCGCTCGCCCGGCTGGAGGCGGCGACGAAACGAGCGATCACCAATCAATGGCATCAGGTGGTCGATGTGGATGAGCCGACGCGCCAGCTATTGCCTTCGATCGATGGCCAACACGACCATGCCGCGCTGCTGGCCCGCCTGGTGGAACTGGTCGAGAAGGGTTCCTTGAAGATCCAGCTTCACGGTCAGCCGATTCGCGATCCACGTGTGCTTCAGCAGGCGCTGTCGGAGTGTCTGGCCGAGGTACTGCGGCGTCTGGCTCGCAACGCGCTGCTGATTGGCTAAGAACGACGGCGGAAGCCCTTCTTGCCGCTTGCGGCTTGGCGGATAGTCGGTGCATCAGTCCAGCCACTTTCGGGGGTGCGATGCGGTCTTCGACTCACACCGGAGGAACGAGATGACGTCATTACCCAGTGATCCAGAACTGCTCCTCAAGGAGCGAATTATTCTGCTCGATGGGGTCATCGACGATGAGCGGGCAACGGACGTCATTGCCCGAATGCTGTTCTTGCAACATGCGCACCCCAGTCTTCCGATCACCCTGCGAATCAACTCGCTTGGTGGCAGCGTGCTAGCGGGTATGGCTATCATTGACACAATCAAGGAGTTGTCTCCGCCGGTTCATACCCAATGTGCAGGCGAAGCGCACGGCATAGCGCTGCTCGTCTTGGCTTCCGGGTACAAAGGGCAGAGATTGATGGGCCGGCATTCCCTTTTGTCGCTGACCGCGCCGGTTGCTGATGGAGTGGAAAGTGAAAACTTGGATCGAACTCGTCGCATGTTGGTCCAGGTCCTCGTGAAGTGCTGTGGGCAACCTCCTGAGGTTGTCAATCGTGATATGCTTGCCGATCGTGATTTCGATCCCAGTGCGGCGCTGGAGTACGGACTGGTTGATCGGATCGCTGAAGAAAAGCAGCGTTGAATCTACTGTTGCACGAGACGATCATGAAACACCTGGCTCTGGCGTCCATTCTCCTGTCGCTGACCGCTTCCCTGGTCCTCGTCCCCGAGCGGCCCGCGACGCCAACGCTGGCGACGAGTTCCATCAAGCTCAACGGCCAGACATTCACACTGCCGGCCGGCTTCGAGATCGAACTCATCGCCGGGCCGCCGCTGGTCAATCGGCCCATCGTCGCCGACTTCGACGACCAGGGACGGCTCTACGTCGCCGACTCCTCTGGCTCCAATGATCCCGTCGTGAAACAACTCAAGGAGCGGCCGCATCGCATCGTTCGCCTCGAATCCAGCAAGGGGGACGGCAAGTTCGATAAGAGCGTCGTCTTCGCGGACAAGATGATGTTCCCCGAAGGCGTCCTGTGGCATGAGGGATCGCTCTATGTCGCCGCGCCGCCGAGCATCTGGAAGCTGACCGACACGGACGGCGATGGCGTGGCCGACCAGCGGAGCGAGTGGTTCCAGGGCAAGACGCTCACCGGCTGCGCCAACGACCTGCACGGACCCTATCTCGGTCCCGATGGCTGGATCTACTGGTGCAAGGGAGCGTTCGCCCAGCAGACCTATGAGCGTCCGGGCGGCAAACCGTTCGTCACCCGCGCATCGCACATTTTCCGCTGCCGGACCGATGGTACCGGACTCGAACCGGTGATGACCGGCGGCATGGACAATCCCGTCGATGTCGTCTTCACGCCTGGCGGCGAGCGCATCTTCACGACGACGTTCTTCCAGCATCCCGGCGGCGGCAAACGCGATGGCCTCGTTCACGCAGTATATGGCGGCATCTACGGCAAGGACCACGGCGTCATCCATGAGCCAGCCCATCGATGGACCAGTCCGAACTTGATGCCCAATCTGACACACCTGGGCGCTGCCGCTCCGTGTGGCCTGGTCCGCTACGAGTCGAACGCCTTCGGCCCGGAATATCAGGACAATCTCTTCGCCGCTCTCTTCAACATGCACAAGATCACCCGGCATGAACTGACGCCAAGCGGCGCGACCTTCACGACGAAGGACAGCGATTTCCTTGTCTCGGACAGTCTCGACTTTCATCCGACCGACGTGCGGGAAGACGCCGACGGCAGCCTGCTGGTGATCGACACCGGCGGCTGGTACAAGCTCTGCTGTCCGACGTCGCACTTTCACAAGCCGGATCTTCTCGGCGCTATCTATCGCATTCGGCGCAAGGGAGCGCCGCCCATCGACGATCCACGCGGATTGAAGCGGAACTGGGTGAAGGTGGATTTCGATCAACTGCTGAAGCTGCTCGGCGATCCTCGGCCGGCAGTGCGCCGCCGGACGGTGCAGAAGCTCGCGAGTTTTGGCATCACTTCTGTGCCTCTCCTTCGGCGCGTCCTGCGCACTTCACGAGTCGTTGAAGCCCGGCGCAACGCGGTCTGGACCGCCACACGCATCGATCATCCCGAGGCACGGGACGCGGTGCGCAGAGCGCTGTCCGATAGCGACGAAACCGTTCGCCAGGTCGCCCTGCATTCGATCAGCCTGCACCGCGACCACGAAGCCGTGCCGCAACTGCTCGCACTGCTCAAGGGGTCGTCCGCACAGAACCAGCGCACCGCGGCGGAGGCACTGGGACGAATCGGCGATAAGAGCGCAGTGCCGGCTCTGCTCGAAGCGGCGGGGAAGCCAGGTGATCGGATGCTCGAACACGCCCTGACGTTCGCCCTCATCGAGATCGCCGACGGCGCAGAGATCGGCCGGGGACTGAAAAGCGATACCGTCCTTACCCGGCGCGCCGCGCTCATCGCTCTGGACCAGACGGGCGCGACGCTCAAGGTCGAGACAGTCGCGCGCGAACTCAACTCATCGGACCCTCAGATGAAGGAGACGGCCTCGTGGATTGTGGGCCGTCATCCCGAGTGGGGCGACGCCCTGGCGGGATTTCTCCGCGACCGCCTTGGCTCAAAGAAGCTGACCGAAGCCGAGCGCGAGGAACTGTCGGGACAGCTCGCTCGCTTTGCTGGAACTGCCGCCGTGCAGGAACTACTGGCCGAGCGGCTGCGCGATTCAGAGACCCCAACTTCGACACGCCAGGTCGTCCTGCGCGCGATGGCGCGTTCCGGACTGAAGGTCGTTCCCGCTCCCTGGATCGCCGCCCTCACGAAGGTCCTGGGCGAAAGCGATACCGCAGTCCTTCGCGAGGTCGTGACTGCGGCGCGGGCGCTGCCCTTGCCCCGCCAGCGGAACGCCGATCTTGTCGCCGGTCTGCTCCGTGTCGGCGGCGAATCGAAAATGCCGGCCGAGTTGCGCCTCGCCTCTCTGGCTGCTGTCCCGGGCGGATTGATCGAGGTGTCCCCGGCGCTGTTCACGCTGTTGCGGACTCATCTTGACCCCGAAAAGCCCGTTGTCGCGCGTGCCCTGGCCGCAGACGTGCTGGCCCGCGCCAGGCTCAGTTCGGAACAACTGCTTGCCCTCGTCGATTCCGTCAAGACCATTGGTCCGATGGAGATTGAGCGCGTGCTGGATGCTTTCGTGCAGTCGTCCGATGACAGGGTCGGACAGAAACTCGTCGCGGCATTGAAGGAGGCGTCATCGTCGGCCAGTTTGCGGGGCGAGACGCTGAGACCACGGCTGATGAAGTTCGGAGCGGCTGTACGCAAAGAAGCGGAGGGTCTGTACGCGAAGCTGGATGAGGACGTCATCAAGCAGCGCGGCGAGTTGCAGAAGGTGCTGACCTCCCTGAAGGAAGGGGATGTCCGCCGCGGCCAGGTGGTGTTCCACAGTGCGAGAACGGCGTGTGCTTCCTGTCACGCCATTGGCTACCTCGGCGGCAACATCGGACCTGATCTCACGCACATTGCCAAGATTCGCAACGAACGCGATTTGCTCGAATCGATCCTCTATCCCAGCGCCAGCCTGGTGAGGAGTTACGAGCCGGTGTCGATCACGACGAAACAGGGCAAGCTTTACAACGGGCTGATCCGCAAGGACACGCCCGAAGAGATCGTGCTGGCGGTGACGGCGACCGAGCAAGTGCGTCTGCCGCGCGAGGACATCGAGGACATGCGGCCGAGCAAGGTGTCGATCATGCCGGCAGGGCTGGATAAGCTGCTGACGCCGCAGGAGTTGGCCGACCTGGTGGCGTTTCTGAAGGCGTGTAAATGAATCGCTCCGTTCGCTACGCCAGCCGTACTTCAGGATGCCGAACGGTTGTCAAAGACCTCGCCCAGCAGTTGTTCGATCTGCGGCCCAAAGGGACCTGTCGGCTGAAATCCGAAACCGTGGCCTGTCAGGTTCAACACTTCCAGGAGACATTTGCGAGCGTCGTCTCTTCTAGCGAGTTGGAGAAATGCTTTTGTCTGGCCGATCAAGCCTTCGATCAGTAACTGCCGGGCCTGGGCAATCCCATCGGCATAGACCTTCAACGCTGCTTGCGGATTGTTTTCTACCGCATCAAGGAAGTGACCGAGTTCAATGGCTGCGGCGGGAGACGATTTGTCCAGTTCGATTGCCTGCTGCAAGGACGATTTTACCTCTTCCAGACTGTGTGCCGGGGTTTCCTGAAGTTGGACGATACTGGCCCAAAGCGTGTGAAGGTGCGCATTTCCAGGCCAGGATGCCAGCAGTCCTTCCACCGTGTCAAGGGCTGTGTCATAGTCATTCGCTTCCCAGAGTCGAAACACAAGGGCCAGTTTCTGTTTGAAAGAACGCATGCTGCTCATGACCGCCGTCCCTTGCCTTTCTGCTGGAGCCGCTCTGTCTGTTCGATGAGCTTCTTCATCTGGCGAGCTTTTTTGTCGGGTGGATTGGCGTCAGCGAGGTCCTTGATCTCCTTGTAGGTCTTTTTCCCGTAGTCCTGGTGGTAAGATCTTGACCTCTTCAAGCTCCCGGGGATGATGTCCTC
>JBBSDR010000386.1:0-6394 GCA_038240465.1 Gemmatales bacterium | reverse complement strand
TCGAGCGGTTCACGCGCGAGTTCGCCCCGCTGGTGACGTCGGGACCGCCGGGCGTCACGGGCTACGCGACGGGCCGGCCTGTCGTGCGCGAGGTGTTCGCCTACTGGCCCGCTCTGCTGTCGCGCGATGCCGTCACGCCCGAAGTGATGCTCTACGAACCAGCCCCGAGCGCAAGCACGGGGTGACTTACCAGCGAGGCGTCATGTTACGTCTGGCGCTGATCGTGTGGCTGACATGGGTGTCCGCGAGCGCGGCCTGGCCGCCGCGTCTGGATCGGCACGGCATTCCGCTGCCGGCGGGCGCCGTCGCTCGCCTTGGCACCCTGCAACTGCGCCACGGCGAACAGGTCAGTTGCCTGGCCTTCACGCCCGACGGTAAGCAGCTCATCTCGGGCAGCCGGCTCGGCGATCTGCGTCTCTGGGAAGTCTCGACGGGGCGCGAGGTTCGTTCGCTGCCCGGTCATCGGCTCGGCACGCACGCGCTCGCCATCTCTGCCGATGGCCGTACTCTCATCAGCGCCGGCGGCGAGCCAGCCATCCGCGTTCACGATCTGACGACTGGCCGCGATACGATCCTTGAGGCTCAGCAAGACGAGGTCTGGGCCGTCGCGCTCTCGGGCGACGGCAAGACACTCGCGGTCGGCGATCGTTCCGGCAAGGCACGTCTTCTCGATCTGACGACGGGCAAGCCCAAGCTCACCGTCGGCGACTTCCAGGCGGGCGTGGCCTCGATCGCGCTGTCGCCCGACGGACAGACCCTGGCCACTGCCGGCAGCGGCTCCTGCGGCGTTCGTCTGTGGAACACCTCGACCGGCAAACAGCGGCGCGTGATTCTCGTGGACGATGCCCTGACGCCGACAGTCGCCTTCACACCGGACGGCAAGGGGTTGCTCACGACCGGATCGAGCGTGCGCCTGTGGGATGCACGCACGGGCCAGCGCCAGCACGAACTGTTCAAGATCGAGGATGGGCTGCCGTCCGCGGCTTTCTCGCCCGATGGCAACCTGATTGCCGTCACCGGCATCCGGGGTGCACAGGAGGTTCGCCTCTTCGACGTGTCGGCCGGGCGCGAGGAGACGCCCATTCTCGGCGGCGAATGGGGCGCGAGCAGCGTCGCCTTCTCTCCCGACAGCCGGCTGCTGGCTTTGGGGACGTTCGAGGGCGTCATTCGCATCGTCAATGTCGCCAGCGGCAAGGATGAGCACGCCGGCCTGGGACACACCGGGCCTCTGAGCGGCATCTCCTTCGCGCCGAACGGGAAGACGCTGGCGACAGCAGGCGGGCGCACGGTGCGGCTCTGGGACCCAATCCGGGCAACGATGGTGCGCGAACTGGAGCATCCCGACGTCGTTGCCTCCGTCGTTTTCTCGCCGGATGGACGTCTGCTGGCGGCCGGTGGGGGCGGCGAGCGCGGGCAGACCGGCCGCAGTATCTGTCTCTGGACACCCAGGAGTGGCAAGCTGCTCGGCACGATCGCCAATCAGGCCGACATGGAGGACGTGCGTTCCCTGGCCTTCTCGCCGGATGGCCGGCTGCTGGCGTGGGCCGGCGGCGCGACTTCGTCCCCCGTGCGCTTGTGGGACCTGATTGCGAGGAAAGAGACCGAGAAACCGGAATTCGATCGGATTGGCGCCCAGGCCGTCGCGATCTCTCCGGACAACCGCATGCTGGCTGCGGTGGACAGAGGCAACAGCATTCACGCCTGGGACCTGGAGCCACTGAACGTTCGACCGCCGCTCGGCAAGCACGAAGGGACCGTGACGGGACTGTTGTTCGCGCCTCACGGGCAGATGCTGGCCACATCGAGCAAGGATGGCACCGTTCGCGTCTGGGAAATGCTCACGGGCCAGGAGTTGTTTCGCCTTGCGGCTCACGATGGCGTCGGCGCAATCGCGTTCACCAAGGACGGCAAATTCCTGTTCACCGGCGGCACCGATGGCAAGATCCGCCTGTGGCACGTCTTCACGGCAAGCCTCATGCAAACGTGGGAGGGCCACCGCGCCGAGGTGACGGGACTGGCCCTGTCTCCCGATGGACGAATGCTGGCCTCGTGCAGTCGGGACACGACCGCCCTGTTGTGGCGCATCGAGGAGGGCGATCTGATGGGACCGCCGCCGCGTGTGCTGGCGGCCGAGGAGTTGGAGCGAATGTGGAACAGCCTGACGGCGGCTGACGCGACCGAGGCTTACCGGGCGATTGGTGGACTGGCGACCGCGCCGGAACAGGCAGGAGCGTATCTCGATCAGCGGCTCAAGGCGACCATCCCGACCGGGGCGAAGGTGCGCCAGACCATCGCGGACCTTGACGCCCGGCGCTACCGCACGCGGAAGAACGCTCAGGAGGAGCTGGAGAAGTGGGGCCAGGTGGTCGTGCCGTTGATTGAGGAAGCGCTGCGAGGAGGTCCATCGCTGGAACTGCGCCGGCGCAGCGAGGAGGTGTTGCGCAATCTCGAGTTGCGCGACCACAAGCCGGAACTGATTCGGCTGCAGCGGTCTCTGCGCGTGCTGGAGCTGATCGGCACTCCACGAGCGCGAGCCGTGCTGGAGGAGCTTGTCGCCCTGGATGTCCCGGGAGCGAAGAATACCCTGCTCAGGATGAAAGGGCCTTGACTGCATGAGCGCGGCGGAACCTCTGCGTTTGATGGACATCGCGCATGGACGCAGCGGCGACAAGGGCAATCACGCCAATGTCGCTGTCATCGCCTACACCGAGGCGGGCTACGCCTGGCTGCGCGAACATCTCACTGCCGAGGCGGTCGCCGACTGTTTCCGCCAGCTCAAACCGACCGGCGTCGTTCGCTACGAGGCGCCCAATCTGAAGGCGCTCAACTTCGTTCTCTATAACGTCCTCGGCGGCGGCGCCAGCACCTCGCTGCGCACCGACACCCAGGGCAAGACCTTTGCCCTGGCCCTGCTGCAAATGCCGCTGCAGCGCCTGGAAGCCTTCACCGCCATGATGCGTCCCTTGCCGCGAGACGAAGCATGAGTGAATCCCTTGTTCTCTACGAGCCGCACCCCGCGACCGGATCCGTGCTGCTGACCATCAACCGGGCCGACCGCCGCAATGCCCTCAGTCGCGGGCTTATCGCCGCCCTCGTCGATGGATTCCAGCGAGCGAAGGACGATCCCGCCGCGCGCAGTGTCATCCTCACCGGCGCGGGGAGCGTCTTCTGCGCCGGTATGGACCTGGCGGAACTGCAGGAATCGCTCGACAAACGCGGCGAGGATACTCCTGTCTGGGAGGACGCTCTGCGGCTGGCGAAGCTCTATGATCTGATCTACACGTTGCCAAAGCCAACCATCGCGGCGGTTAACGGCGCGGCAGTCGCGGGCGGAGCGGGCCTTGTCTCGGTGTGCGATCTCGCCGTGGCGGTCAGCGGAGCGAAGTTCGGCTATCCTGAAGTGCGCCGCGGCCTGGTCGCCGCGATGGTGATGCCGCATCTGCTGCGCCATGTGGGCGAACGGCTGGCGCGTTATCTGCTGCTGACGGGAGAGTTGATCGACGCGGACGAGGCATGCCGGGCGGGTTTCGTCAATGCGGTCGTGCCGGCGGAGCAGGTGTTGAGCAAGGCGCGTGAGTGGGCGCATGCCGCGGCGGAGGGAGGACCGAACGCGCTGGGGCGGACCAAGGAATTGCTGCATCTATTCTCACGGCAGGCGCTCTCCATCGAGGAAGCGGCGAAGTCGAGCGCGGCACCGCGTCTGACGGAGGAGTGCCGCCAAGGGCTGGAAGCGTTCTTCAACAAGCGACCCGTGCCGTGGGCGTCCCCCGGATAGAGGGACGCGATGAGACTTCCGGAAAAGGGCGTCTCGCTTGCGGGGTGAGGAAGCCCGCAAGCGAGGCCGCTTGCGGCTACGATACTCTGAGAGGTTGTGAAATAATCCCGATGGGCCATTGCAAAATAAGGACTTACGTCGCGAAAACCGGCATTCTTTCACAGCCTCTCAGTCGAACATCATCAGCAGCCGGCCGCGCAGGTTGTTCTCGGCTTCCTTGAGGGCCGCGTCGGGATCGAGATCGGTGATGAGGGTGTTCGGCTGCAAGCCGCGGCCAGAGAGCGGCACACGCGACGGCGAGGTGAACTTCGCCACGGTCAGCCGCAGTCCTCCCGGCGCTCGCTCCAGCGGGATAACGCACTGGATCGAACCCTTGCCAAAGGTCGGCTGGCCGATGAGGACCGCTCGCCGGTTGTCCTTCAGCGCCCCGGCCAGGACTTCCGCCGCGCTGGCCGTGTCGCCGTCAACGAGGAGGACCAGCGGCAGAGTGTTGGGCGTGGCGTTGTGCGACTCGTAAGTGCGAGTCAGACTGCGCAGAGGGCTGGTCGTGTGGACGATGACCGCCTCGGGCAGAAACAACTCGGCCACTCCGAGGGCCGACTTGAACTGGCCGCCGGGATTGCCGCGCAGGTCGATGATGATGCCCGACAGCGGCCGGATACGCCAGCGTTCGAGGATGTCTTTCACTTCCTGAAGGGTCGATTCCTGGAAGTTGTGAATCTGCATGTAACCGAGGTAAGTCCCCATCGCCGGTTCGCGGATGTCGTAATCGACGCTGACCGGCAGAACGGCCTGACGATCGACCTTGACCGTCTGCGGCATCGACTGATTGCGCGGAATGACCTCCAGTTCGACGCTGGTTCCTGCCTCGCCGAGAAGCCGTTCGGCGGCAACGTCGGGAGCGAGCGGGTCGAGTTGATGACCATCAATGCGGGTGATGCGATCGCCGCGAGCCAGGCCAACCTCGGCAGCGGGACTCTTGCGATAGACGCGCGAGACTTCGAGCTTTTGGCCAACCAGCGCCATCTCGACGCCGATGCCGACGATCTTGTTCTTGATGGCGGCCTGGGCGGGCGAAACCCGGCCGGGCGTCAGGTAGAGCGAGTATTCGTCGAGGGAGTTAGCTGCTCCACAGGCCAGTTCGAGAGCGAGAATGCCGGGAGGCAGGCCGAGCTGGCTGCCGGCAACGACGATCTTGCGAACGCGCTCGCCGGCATGGCCGCGGCTCGGAATCTTGTCGTCTTCCCAGCGGTCGAGGGTGGCGCGGAAGGTGGCCAGGTCCGCTTCGGTCACTCGGCCCTGGAGACGATCGAGGAAAGTCTTCTTGTGCGTGGCGGCCCGAAGCTCAGCGATCCCCTGCTGGAAAAGCACAGTGAGATCGACCCGCTCGCGGTCGGCGTAGTGCTTGACGATGAGGCCGAGGATCTGGTCGTAAAGGTCACCGGCCTCGGAGGCCGACAGCTTGCCCACGAGTGACTGGAGGGGCTGATCGTCGAGGCGGCGCTGCTGGCGGAAGTGGCGCAGACAGCGACCGTAAGCGTCGCGTAACTCGGGCTGATTGCGGTCCTTGGCGAGGAGGTCGTCGTAGAAGCAGCACGCCTCGAACCAGCGGCCCTGTTTCTCGAGAGTCTGCCCTTGCTGGCGAAGCGTATCGGCCCGGGCCGAAAGCGGCGGTAGGAACAGCACCAGCCACAGCAGGGCTGAGGGGGATGGGAAACGTCGTTGTCCGCCGGATGTCCGCAAGGCACACCTCACTGGGGCCAGGCCGCCGATCCGTTGTTCCGCGGGGGGAGAGGGAACCCGCCTCATGGAATCATTACAACTATGCTATTCTTGCTTCTTCTTCATCACTTTTCCATCGCAAATTCGTTCCGACGCGATTTTGAGTATAAAACTCCCCTTCCGCGCGGTCAACCGATCCTCGCGGAATTGTTACAAACCCTTCCACGAATCAGACGATGGAGCGAGCGAGGAAGTTTGAGCGATTTTTCTGGTATTCCCGCGCCGCCGAGAAGGTTTCGTGTCACTTCTCCTTCTCATTCATCGGCGCCGCGAGGTTCCGCCCAAACCCCAGGTCCTTCAATTCGCGAACGCTGGCAGGCTTCGGATTGCGGACCTTGTTGCGGTAAACATGCAATTCGTGTTCCCTGAAAAACGGATGATCGCTCCGCAGAGGGATGACCTTCACCCGCTCGAAGCGATCCGGGTTGTCGCGCAGCGTCTGGCGAAGAAGGCGCGCGGCTGGCAAATCGAAGTGGACCTGCGGCTCCTCGACGACGATCAACTCGGGGTCGAAGCGATGGATGAGCCGGAGGACGTCTTTCGGGGTGCGGACTTGTTCCTCGTAACCGGCGTGAGGATCGCTGAGGACCGTGTAAAACAGCTTGTCGCCACGCAGCACCCACAGGCGGCGTTGGGGATCGAGCCGCCGCAGCTGATAGATAAAGTCGCCGTTGAGGAAGCCGTCGAAGAGACAGACCGTCGTCGCGTCGTTGTGTTCGACGACATACTGAGCCGCGTCCTCGTACCCGTAGACGTACTGGCTGCGGCCTTGCCAGGTCTGGACGCCAATGCCGGCGAGAACCGCAACCAACAGCAGGCGAGCGGGGGGGGGGGGGG
>JBBSDR010000385.1:0-6398 GCA_038240465.1 Gemmatales bacterium | reverse complement strand
CGGCTTTGCGGCCGCGCGCATTCGCAGCCGAGAGACCGTAGATGCCGGAGTAGAACTCCAGGTTCTCCCGCGCCGTCAGGTCTTCATAGAGAGAGAACTTCTGCGACATGTAGCCGATCGCGGCCCGAACGCGCTCGGCCCGATGGCTGACGTCAAACCCCAGGACGCGGGCCACGCCGGCGGCCAGAGGCACCAGCCCACACATGGCCCGGATCAGTGTGGTTTTGCCCGAGCCATTGGGACCGAGCATGCCGAACACCTCGCCCCGGCCGACGGCGAGACTGACCCGGTCCACGGCGGTGAACTTGCCGAAGCGAATCGTGATCTCGCGAACATCAATTACATTGTCGATTGATGATTGATGATTGTCGATTGAAGACGCTTGAGCGCCGTCGGGTGGAGAATTGTTCATGGGCAGATTCCAGCGCTGGTGGGCGGTTGAAAATCATCAATCTTCAATCTTCAATCTTCAATTGAGAGTCACCTCGGCAGCCATTCCGGACTTGAACACGCCTTCGGTATCCTTCAAGCGCACCTTGACGCCGAAGACCTGGTAGCGCCGTTCCTCGATGCTCTGGACGTTTCGCGGCGTGAACTCGCTCTCGCTGGAGATTTGAAACACGGAGCCGGTGAAGAGTCGGCCCGGGTAAGCATCGATGCTGACAGACACCTGCTGTTCCAGTTGGATCTTGCCGAGTTGAATCTCCGGCACATAGACCCGCACCCACAGATCGTCGGCGCGCAGGACGCGGATGACCGGCTGATTGGCCGGCACCAGATCGCCCTTGCGGACGGACACTACCTCGACGAGGGCGGACTCGGGAGCAACGACGCGAGTCTCGGTAAGGTTGGCCTTGATCTCCTGCAATCGGCCACGGGCCTCGACGACGTTGGCCCGGGCCAGGGCAATCTCTTCGGGACGAGTGCCGGCGAGGAGCAGGTCGAGACGGGCGCGGTTGGCGGCCACCCGGCCCTGACCGCGCGAGCGCGCGGCGCGGGCCATGTCGTAATCGGCCCGTGCCTCGGAGCCTTGCCGCAGGAGCCGCTCGGAACGGGCGAAGTCCTCGTTGGCGAGTTTCAGGTCGGCCTCGGTACTTTCCAGATCGCTGCGTGCCTGGCGAATCTCCTCGTCGCGCGGGCCGTTCTTCGCCTTCTCCAACTCGGCCTCGGTTGCCGCCAGACGCCCTTCCTGCTGCTTCAGCTGCGCCTCGAGTTCCGGCGCCTCGAAGCGGACAAGAAGCTGACCGGGCCGAACGACATCACCTTCGCGCACCAGCACCTCGGCCACTCGGCCGGCAATCTTGGAACCGAGCCGGACCTCCTGGATCTCGACCACTCCGGGAAGTTTCAACTCGTCGGCGTTCTTCTTCGACGGCAAGAAAAACCCCAGGGACGCCACCGCCCCGGCGATCAGGATGAGTCCGAACAGGATGGCTTTCCAGGACATGATCGGCTTCCTCGCTCATCGAGACGTCGAACGTCATACTCCTATTCTACCCCGCACTCGGTTTGGGAACGGCGACGAAATAACGGGTTGCCGCTTGCGGCTTAGCGGTCTTCGCCTCCGCTAAGCCGCAAGCGGCGGGAAATTATTCCGCCGTCGGTGCTAAACGAGGAAACCATCCGCACCAGGGCGCGGTGTCTGAAGCAGCCAACTCTTCTATGCTAGAATCAGAAGCCGATTTCCTGGAGGTTCCTTTCATGAAGGCGAGAACACCCGTTCTGCTCGCTGGACTACTGCTCTCGCTCGTGTTGCTGCCCACCACGCAGGCACAGCCAGAGCGGGAGAAAGCACGCTGGTGGGCCGACGAGGTCGAGCAGACGCTGGTCCGGGCCGGCAGCAACCGCCCGGAACTGGTCAAAGCACTCAACGCCACGCCGCCCGAACAGCGGAAGGGAATCGCCTTCCTTCTGGTCCACATGACCGATCGGGACTGCAAGTCTCTGCGTGCTGATGCGCTGCTCGAGAATATCGCCCTGGCCTACAAGGCCCGGCAGCAACTTCCCTGGGGCCGGAAGGTGCCCGACGAGATTTTCCTCAACGACGTTCTGCCCCATGCCAACGTCGATGAGGCGCGCGATCCCTGGCGACGCGAGTTGTACGAGATGTGCCTGCCCCTGGTCAAGGATTGCAAGACGCCCGGCGAGGCCGCCCGGGTACTGAACGCGACGATCTTCTCGAAGCTCAAGGTCCGCTATTCCACGGAGCGTAAGAAGCCGAACCAGAGTCCAAAGGAATCGATCGAATCGGGCAAGGCGTCGTGCAGCGGCCTGTCGATCCTGCTCAGCGACGCCTGCCGGAGCGTGGCCATTCCGGCACGTCTGGCCGGCACGCCCCTGTGGGCGAACCAGCGCGGCAATCACACCTGGGTCGAGGTCTGGGATGAGGGCTGGCACTTCACGGGGGCCGCCGAACCCGATCCCAAGGGACTCGATCGCGCCTGGTTCCAGGGCGACGCTGCCGAGGCGAAACAGGATTCCCGGCTGCACGCCATCTACGCCGCCAGCTATCGGAAAACGGAACTGGTCTTTCCTCTCGTCTGGGCGCCCGAGGGCAAGGACGTCTTCGCCGAGAACGTCACGGCCCGCTATGTAAAGGCCACACCACGGGTCGAAAATCCGGCGCGGGTGATGGTTCGGGTCTGGCAGACCGGGATGAAGAAACGCCTGGCCCTTCCCGTCGCAGTGGTCGAGCGCCTGGACCCGAAGCTGATCTTCCACGGCGACTCGCGCGGCGAAACATCCGATGCCAATGACATCCTGACCTTCGAGTTGACCCCCGGACGCGACTATGTCCTGCGCGTGGGGAAACCCGTACTTCTGGAGAAGCCGTTCAAGACAACTGCCGAGAAGCGCCAACTGCTGGAAGTCGAGGTGCTGGCGCATGTCAGCCGTGAGCCGGCCGAGAAGCGCGATCTCGCGGACGAGCAACAGAGCCGGATCGACAAGGCCGCTCGGGCATACTTCACCGCGACGGACGCCGAGCGGGCAAACTTCAAGGCCGATGCCGCGCTCGATAAACTGCTGTCTGCCCAGGAAGAAGCAGTTCGACGGGCCGTCTGGAAAGCGTATCAGGCCGCGCCGATTCACGAGGCGCTGAAGAAAGACTTCGAGAAGAACGAGGTCCACAACCTGAAGCAGGTGTCGGCGTACACGGTGAAGAAAGTCGGCAAGCGGCCGGACAACGGCTGGCCCCTGTTCATCGCTCTGCACGGCGGCGGCGGCGTGGCCAGGGAGGTCAACGACAGCCAGTGGCAGATCATGCAGATCTACTACAAGGACCAGGCAGCGGTAACGGGGTATCAGTACCTGGCCCTGCGGGCGCCAAACGATGCCTGGAATGGCTTCTACGACGACAACATGCCGCCGCTCGTGGTCAACCTGATTCGCCAGTTCGTGCTGCTCGGCGACGTAGATCCGGACAAGGTCTACCTGATGGGCTATTCGCACGGCGGCTACGGCGCCTTCTTCGTCGGTCCGAAGGTCCCCGACCGTTTCGCGGCCATCCACAGCAGCGCCGCGGCCCCCAGCGATGGCTCCATCTCGCCCCGGACGCTGCGCAACACGCGCTTCACCTTCATGATCGGCGAGAAGGACACCGCGTACGGCCGGCTCAGTCGCTGCGAGGCGTTCAACACGGCGGTCCAGAAACTCAAGGAGCAGAACAAGGGCGATTATCCGGTGGACATGGAGTTGAAGCTGGGACATGGCCACGGCGGGCTGCCGGACCGGGACAAGATCAAGGACCTGTATCCTTCGAGCCGCAATCCGGTGCCGCGCCGCCTCAGTTGGGAGTTGACCGACTCTGTCGTCCGCCATTTCTACTGGCTGTCCGTCCCCGAGCCGGCAAGAGACCGGAGCCTGGACGCAGTCATCGGCGACAACACGGTCGAGATCACCACGCGCAACGTGAAGGAGTTCGACCTCCATCTCGATGGCCGGCTGGTGAAGATCGACAGGCCGCTGCGTGTTGTCATGGACGGCAAGGAGCAGGAGATCAAGGCCGTGCCGAGGTTCGCAACCTTGTGTCAGTCCATGCTGGAGCGAGGAGACCCACGGCTGGCCTTCTCTTGCCGAATTCGCTTGCAGACCGGGAAGAAATAGGCTTGACTCAACTGTTTCCAGTTACCTTCTTGCCGCACGCGGCAAATGGATACCACTCGCGCGGGTGAGAAAGGGAACCTGTGTTCCAGCAGGGGGCTTTCTCGGACCGCAAGGAGAACGACGCATGTCGGCCCGCTGGCATTACTCCGTCGATGGCCGGACCAAGGTCGGCCCCGTTCCCTTCGAGGAATTGCGTCGCCTGGCCCTGGCGGGACAACTCCAGCCGGCCCACATGATTCTGCCCGAAAGCGCCGGCCGCTGGCAACTCGCGTCGTCGATGGCCGAACTATTCGCTCCCGCGTCTCCTCCTCCCCCACCGCCTCGCTCCTCACCCTGGTCGCCGCTGCTCGCGTGCCTATCTGTTCCAATCGTGACCTGCAAGGAGATCGGCCGGCGTTTTGCTCTGGCCCGATCGCGGAGGCGACTGCGGCAACAGCAGTTGGACGAACAACGGTTCCTCCAGCAGGTCGGCGGCAGCTTGCTCTCTGCCGGCACTGCCATTCCTGAAGGCAACCCGCTGGCCGTCAAGTTCCGCACTCTGCACCAGCAGCGCCTCGCGGCCCAGCAAGGCGGCGCCGAGAAAAAACAGCAAGCGAACAGCCTCGGACAGCAGATCGACGAACTGTCTGCCGAGTACGGCCGGCTTGCCCTGAAAACGCCGGCTCCTTTCCCGGGCCGGACCGAGATTCAGCCGCGCTGGGAGAAGGCGTCGAAGGAACGCGCTCTCACCAAGGCCGAGATCGACAGACGTCAAAAGCAGTGGTCCACCGCTCCGCGCGTAGTAAAGTGGCAGACGCTGGCAGGCGTGGCCCTGTTCGCCGGGCTGCTGGTCCTGGTTCCCTGGCTGCTGTGGCCGGTTGCCAAGGCGCCTCTTGCCAACGATCCGCCGGAACCCGTCGCCGATAATCATCCGCCCACGCCTCCCGAGAAGAAGGTCCCACCCGCGCGCCTGCCCTTGCAGGAGTTGTTTACCAAACTCGCTCCTTCCGTTCCGCTGGTGCGGGCCATCGACACCGGCTCCGGCTCCGGGTTCCTGGTAAAGCACGACAACCGGTTCCTCGTCATCACCAATCGCCATGTCGTCGAGAATGGCCGCAAGGGACTCGAGGTCGAGTTTCTCGGCGAGGCTGACGAGAAACGGCTGACCATCCCGGCCAGCAAGACGTCCGTCGTGGCCGTTCACCGCGCCGCCGACCTGGCCCTTATCGACGTCACTCAGGCCAGCGCGGACATCGAGAAGCAGGGACTGATTCCCGTGCCGCTGGCGCCGCGCGACCACAAACCCAAGGTCGGCGAACATGTATTCGCCATCGGACATCCCGGCCGGCCCGACAGCGGCGTGTTGACGCGCACGCTGACGGACGGCATTGTGTCGGCAATCAACCGTCTCCACGAGGGAGCGCGTTACGTCCAGATCACGGCACCGATCAATCCCGGCAACAGCGGTGGGCCGTTGTTCGACGACGATGGCCAGGTGATCGGCGTCAACACCTTCGGCTTCCGCAAGTCGGCCAGCGGCGAGGTCTCTCTGGAGGCGCTGAACTTCTCGCTCGATTGTGGGTTTGTTCACGAACTGCTGAACGACCCCGCCAAATCGCTGGATAAGAAAGAGATTGCCGCGCTCATCAGCCCTTCTGGCGCCGCCGGCGCCAAGGCTCTGTTGGCCGACCGAATCGACGAGTTGAAAAAAACAGGCTTCAAGCCCTACGGCGGCTCCGTCGAGGACAGTATTCGCGTCGTCCGTGTGCCGTCGCAGGGCCAGCACATGCTCGTCCTGATGTGCCGCCCCGGAGAGAGCTACGCCGTGCTGGGGTTGACCAAGCCGGCTGTCGATGTGCAACTTGCCGTTCTCGATTCCACGCGAAAGGTCCTCGGCCGAAGCAAAACCGCCTCATCGACTCCGGACATGCAGTTCCGCCCGATGATGCCGGGACCGCATCCAATCGTGATCCTGAACCGATCGGACAACGACACCGAGGCCCTCCTGGTTCTTTTCCGCAAATCAGGCGGTCAGAGATAGCGTCTGGCAAGTGGCTGGCGAAGTTGCGTGCGCCGCGTGTTTGCTGTGTGGCCCTCTCTCCAGACGGACAGTGGCTCGCGACTGACACGCTCGACAAAATCGAGACGAAGAATCCGGGAGACGTAAAACTGTGGGAACTGGCTGAAGTGTTCCGCAAGAATCGCAAATGAGGGAAAAAGGTATCCGTTCACGCTGAAACCGACAGAATTATTCTCTAATGATCACTTGAGCTGACTTTGATTGGTAACACACATATTACCCGTAACGATTATTG
>JBBSDR010000384.1:0-6402 GCA_038240465.1 Gemmatales bacterium | reverse complement strand
GGCCGCCCTGCTGGCGCGCGGCGAGATCGAGGCGCTGCGCGGCAATCCCGATCAGGCAGTCGCGGCCTATCGCAAGGCGTATGACCTGGGCGACCGCAGCCCGACGGTCCTGCGCCAGGTTGTCGAGACTTTGCAAAAGCATAACCGGGGCGAGGAGGCGGAACGGTTCCTCCGCAGTCTGACGAAGGAGGAACGGAAGCAGAGCGATCTGGAGCGGTCGGCAGTGACCATCGCGCTGCTGAACGACAGGACCGATGAAGCGATCCGCCTGGCCCAGGAAGCGATCCAGAGCGAATCGCGCGACTACCGCGACCATCTCTGGCTCGGTCAGATGCTGGCCATCACCGGCAAGAAGCCGGACCTGGCGGAAGAGTCCCTCCGCAAGGCCGTCGAACTGGAGAAGAGCGAGGCCGAGACCTGGGTCTCCCTGGTGCGCTTCCTCGCCAGCCTGAAAGACCAGAAGAAGACCGACGAGGCCCGAACGCTTCTGGGCGAGATTCAGAACAGCGTCAAGCCCGCCGCGGTGGCGCTGGCTCTGGCCCAGTGTTACAACGCCCTGGGAGACGCCGACAAGGCCCGCGACTTCTACGACCAGGCCGTCAAGGCACGGCCGGCCGATGCCGCTATTCTCGGCGACTATGCCGGCTTCCGCCTGCATCGCAATGAATTGAAAGAGGCCGAGGTTCTGGTGCGGCGCATGCTCGAAGAGGACGTCCAGAAGACGCCCGAGGAGAGCGACTGGGCGCATGGCCGGCTCGCCGTGCTGCTGTCCAGCGGCGAGGATTTCACGCGCTTCAAGGAAGCGCTGCCGCATGTCGGCTTGCGGATGGAGGCTTCCGGCGGAATTGTCAGTGACGAGTCGCTGGTGCGGTCCGAATCGGTGACGGTTCGCCGGCTGGCGGCGCGGGTGCTGGCGTCCTGTTCGCTGTGGCGCTGCCGTGAGGAAGCGATCAAGCGTTTCGAGGAGTTGAACCAGCGTCAGGTGCTGAGCGGCGACGAACGCTTCATCCTGTCCCGGCTCTACGAGGCCAAGGGCGACTGGGCCAGGGCGCAGAACGAGTTGTCGTCCCTGGGGACTTCGCGCGGGGGAAGGCCGCACCACCTCATCGCTCACGCCCAGGGATTGCTGAACAAAGCCCAGCCGCGCGCGGCCGAGCCGATCGTCGAAAAACTCGCGAACGCCTACAAGGCGCATCCCTGGCCGGGCGGCGACCTCGCCCTGGTCGAATTGCGAGCGCGCTTGCTCGAGGCCCGGCACGAGGGAGACAAGGCCATCGCGCTGCTGCGCGAGTGGATGGGGCGGCCCGGCAGCGATCCGAAGGATGTGCTGCTGCTCGTCTCGTCGCTGGGCCGGCAGAAGCGGTTTGCCGAGGCGCTCGAGATGGCCGAGCAGATCTGGAAGGCGTGTCCGGCCGAGATGGCCGGCGGCACCAGCGTCGCCCTGCTGCGGTCGGTTCGCCCGACCGAGCAGCAGCGCAAGCAGGTCGAGAGTCTTCTGCGGTCCGCCATCAAGAAGGAGGCGAAGAACGTCACCCTGCTGGTGCAACTCGGCGACGTGCTGGACCTCGGCGGCTCCTATGAGGAAGCGGAGAACCTGTACCGCGAGGCGCTGAAGCTCCAGCCGAAGAACGTCATGGTCCTGAACAACCTGGCCTGGCTGCTGGCCCTGCGGACGCAGCACGGTGAGGAAGCCCTGGAACTGATCAACCGGGCGATCGACAGTGTTGGCCCGCGCGGCGAACTGCTCGACACGCGCTCGGTCGTCTATCTGACGCTGGGTAAAACAGTCCAGGCTCGCGCCGATCTGGATGAGGCACTGAAGGAATCGCCCTCGGCGACGCGCTATTTCCACCTGGCCCGCGTCCAGCAGGCGGAGAACAACCGCGATGCCGCCCGGCGCACAATGGTCCAGGCGAACGACCTGGGATTGCAGCCTGCCCAGTTGCACCCCGTCGAACAGCTCGCCTATCGCGAGATCACGGAGAAGTTGAGCCAGCAGTGAACTCGGCCGCTTGCGGCTTGGCGGGGACAATATCCGCCCCCCCGCAAGCGCCTCGACACGAGAGTCCCGCATTTGCACAGGAATGGAGTCCACCATGACCGTGGCCCCTGCCACCCGCACAACGCTTGCCGACGAGTTGATGTCGCGCATCGAGACCCGCATCGCTCGCGTCGCCGTCCTCGGACTCGGCTACGTCGGCCTGCCCCTGGCCGAAACCTTCACCTGGGGCGGCTTCCCCGTCCTCGGCTTCGACATCGATCCGGTCAAGGTCGATCTGCTCAACTCGGGCAAGAGCTACATCGGCCATATCTGCGCCGAACGTGTCATCGAACTGCTCGATGGCGGACGCTTCGACGCGACCACCGACGCCGCACGCCTTCGGGCTGTCGATGCTCTGATTATCTGTGTGCCGACGCCACTGGGCGAGGCGCGCGAACCGGACCTGTCGTACGTCATCAGCACGGCCCGGACGATCCGCGATCACCTGCGCCGCGGCCAACTCGTCGTGCTGGAGAGCAGCACTTATCCGGGAACGACGGACGAGGTCGTCAGGCCAATCCTCGAAGAGACTGGCCTGATCGCGGGCCGCGACTTCTTTCTCGCTTACAGTCCCGAGCGCGAGGACCCCGGCAACCACGATTTCGCGACGCGGAACATTCCGAAGGTCGTCGGCGGCATCGACGAGGCCAGCCGCGACCTGGCCGTCGCGCTCTATTCGCCGGTCGTCGACGGGGTCGTCCCGGTGTCGAGCACGCGGGTGGCCGAGGCGTGCAAGATCCTCGAGAACACCTATCGCGCCGTCAACATCGCCCTCGTCAACGAGCTGAAGGCCGTCTTCGAGGCGATGCACATCGACATCTGGGAGGTGATCGCGGCAGCCAAGACGAAGCCGTTCGGCTTCCAGGCGTTCTACCCCGGTCCCGGGCTAGGTGGCCACTGCATCCCGATCGACCCATTTTACCTGACCTGGGCCGCCCGGAAGGTCGGCATCAACACGCGCTTCATCGAACTGGCCGGCGAGGTCAACGCCGCCATGCCGCAGCGCGTCGTCGATCGCGTGGCCGAGGCGCTGAACGAAGACGGCCTGCCGGTTCGAGGCAGCCGGGTCTGCATTCTCGGCGTCGCCTACAAGCGCGACGTCGATGATCCGCGTGAATCGCCGGCGTTTCCGATCATGGAGATGCTCCAGCAGCGCGGCGCCGTCGTCAGCTACAACGATCCGCATGTGGCGACGCTGCCGCACATGCGCCACCACAGCATTCGCCTCGACAGCCAGGAACTGACGCCGGACTATCTGGCGGAGCAGGACTGCGTGCTGGTGGTGACGGATCACACGGCCTACGACTTCGATTTCATCCTGCAGCATGCGTCCCTCGTGGTCGATACACGCAACGCGACCGCGGCTTGCGACACCGGCAAGGGCCGCGTCGTCAAGGCATAATGGAATTGACGATTGATGATTGTCGATTGTCGATTGCAACGATCATCGCATCTGCTGGAGTCAATCGACAATCGACAATCATCGATCAACAGTGAGGTGAGAGAATGACAGTCTGTCTGGTTACCGGCGGGGCCGGATTCATCGGCTCGCATCTCGTCGAGGCGCTGCTGGAGCGAGGACATCGGGTTCGCGTGCTGGACAATTTCAGCACCGGCGATCCGTCAAACCTCGAGCGCGTCCGGCAAGACATTGAGGTCCTCGAAGGCGACGTGATCGATTTCGAGACGACAAGGCGAGCGGTTCGCGGCGTCGAGGTGGTGTTTCATCAGGCGGCCCTGGCGTCGGTGCCGCGCAGCATCGCCGATCCGCTGGCGACTCACGCGGCCTGTGTCACCGGGACGCTGCAACTGTTGCAGTCGGCGCGCGAGGCGGGAGTGCGCCGCGTCGTCTACGCGGCCAGTTCCAGTGCCTACGGCGCCTCGACGAAACTGCCCAAGAGCGAGAGCGATCCGACGCTGCCGCTGTCGCCCTACGCGGCGGCCAAGCTGGCGGCGGAACACTACTGCGCCGCCTTCAGCGAGGTGTACGGACTCGAGACGGTGCGGCTGCGCTACTTCAATATCTACGGGCCGCGTCAGACGCCCGATAGCCCCTATGCGGCGGTCATTCCGCTGTTCATGCAGGCGATGCTCGCGGGACGGTCGCCGTTCGTCAACGGCGACGGCCAGCAATCGCGCGACTTTACTTTTGTCGAGGACGCGGTACAGGCAAACTTGCTCGCGGCCGAGACCCCGGGCATCAGCGGGCGGGTCTACAACATCGCCTGCGGCCGGCGAACGTCGCTGCTGGAGTTGGTCGAGAAGATCAACGTGCTGCTGGGGACGAGTATTCTGCCGAGCTATCGGGATCCCCGGCCGGGCGACGTTCGCCACAGTCAGGCCGACATCGCCCGCGCCCAGTGTGAACTGGGGTTCCAGCCGCGAACGGACATCGACAGGGGACTGCGCCGCTGTCTGGAGTATCAGCGCGCCGGTCAGCCGGCGCGCGAAGCCGCCCTGGTCTTCTGATGTGGTTAGCCGCGACGCGAGTCTTCGAGCGGAGCGCGTCCAGCGGTATCGCGCCACACGCTCCGCTCCGACTGAACGACGAAGGGGCCGATCTGGTAGCGATTCCTGTTCCCCAGTCAATGGAATCGACCTCGGCGTGCGTGGTCTGGTCGAACGGCCTGGCATGCAACGCCGAGGAGCTGCCCGGCACCAATCGGTCCGTCTTCTTGCGCATCTCGTACAGATGCCTTATCGTCGAAGTGCGGCAAGGAAATCCTGGATCGTAGCGGCGCTGATGGCGGCGTCGAACCAGTCATCAAGAACAGGCAAGCTCTCCTGCCGGCCAACCAGGTGCGATACCTCTTCCGGCACAAGACCAGGGAACTTTCGTTGCAGCAGCCGAAGCAGCTTCTGGCGTCGCTCCTTCAGTTGCCCTTTGACCTCACCCTGGCTGATCCACTCATTCACCACTTCCGATTCGGTCATTTCCCAGCCCTCCAGACCGCGCTTCCATGCTGGAAGTCGCCCCGCCAGACCTGCGAACACCAACGCGATGCCCGCCAGATTTCCTCGCCTCCCTCGATCTGAGACCAGCGCCGCCACGACTGCTTTCCATCGCTCAATCGCGGCGTCATCACCACCTGCGGTCATCAGGGGGACCCAGAACAGCATCCCCCATGAAACGTGTCCCGAAGCCACCCTATCGAGTACTGCCATCGCCTGATCCGCCCCAACATTCCAGATGAGCGGAGCGTGTCGCGTTCCCCTGCCGTCAGGAAGGGTCATGTCCAGAACATCCGAGTGACATCGGGAGAATCGCTCACCCCTCGCGGTTGATCAGATCGACGAGTTGACGCAGCCGGCCGAGGTTCTTGCGGTCGAAGTGAAAACGCAGACGCTTCAGCCCGGCGACGTTCGGATCGTTCGCCTCCTCCGGCAGAGCGTCCGTCTGCTCGAAGGTTCCCTTGCCCACGACAATGTCGCCGAACTCGCCGCGCACCTTCTCGATCAGCGCATCGGCCAGCGGCTTCCGCAAGCGCAGCACCAGGTCGCCGCCGCGCACATAGCGCATGCTGTGATAGATGCGATAGAAACCGAGGATCTCGTTGACGGCCTCCTCGATCGAATCGGTCACCTTGAACAGGTGCATGTCGGGTGGCGAGATCAGCCCGCGTTCCAGCAGCACTTCGCGAATGAACTGCTCCCAGCGACTCCAGTAATCGCCTCCCGGCTCATCGACAAAGACGATCGGCAGTAACTGGCTCTTGCCGGTCTGGACCAGCGTGAGGGCTTCAAAGCCTTCGTCCTGGGTGCCGAAGCCGCCGGGGAACAGGGCGACGGCGTCGGCTTCCTTGATGAACAGCAGCTTGCGCGTGAAGAAGTAGCGCAGGTGCATCAATTTCTGGTCGCCGCGAATGACGGGGTTGGCCTCCTGCTCGAACGGCAGTAGGATGTTGACGCCGATGCTCTGATCGCGTCCGGCGCCGACATGGCCGGCCTCCATGATGCCGCTGGCCGCTCCGGTGATGACCATGTAGCCGGCCTGAGCGATGCGCCGGCCGAACTCTACCGCCTGAATGTAGGCCGGATGCGATGAGGGCAGACGGGCCGAGCCGAACACCGTCACCTTGCGCAGGTGGCGATAGGCGGAGAAGATCTTGAAGCTGTAGCGCAGTTCTTTCAGGGCGGTGTTGAGCAGCTTGACGTCGCCGCGCGAGGCGTGATCGCGAAGGAGTTTGTCGGCCGTCTCGCGGATTTGCTGCACCAGCAGGTCAATGCTCGGCGGTTGAGGCGCCTCGTGAGCCTCTTCGTGCAACTGCTCGAACGTGTCGGGGCGTTGCGGTGTGGTCATCGCGCTCCCATTTCCTCTTGCCGCTTGCGGCTTGGCGGGTCTCAACCGCCAAGCCGCAAGC
>JBBSDR010000383.1:0-6417 GCA_038240465.1 Gemmatales bacterium | reverse complement strand
GATGTATCCGAAAAACGGGGAAAAACAAGAGGTGCGACAAAGAAAAAAAAGACCCGGTGGACACTGATATCCTAAATACTCATATAGCCGTCAGTTGCGGAGAAGGCAAGGTGCGACAATAATCCTATTCCTCAGGGCTGCAACTCTGAGGAAGAGAATCGGTTCGGTCTCTTTCGGGCGGGCCGCCTCTTTCACGCTCCAGCAACGGCAGCACGACGGACGGGTCCGAAGTGGAAGGTCGCGTTTTCCATCCACCCAGACGCTTGTGAACCAGCCTTGACCCTGAATACTCAAATAGCAGTCCGTTGCGAAGCGGGCAAGGTGCCACAATAGTCCGATTCCGCGGAGCTGATGACAAGGGACCCTGTCACCGCACCGCAACCGGTGCCGGAACGGGACCGGGAACCAGCGGCGGCAACAGGCGCACTCGCTGCAGCACGGGCAACTCGGGTGGCTTGCCCTCCTTGTCCGCCTCCCAGGCAGACACCCACTCGTCCCAGGCGACCTGCGTCCGATCGTAAAGCACCCGATCGAGGGGAAGGACCGCCTCGCCGTTGGTCGAGACATTCGGCACCTCGACCGTCGAGACCAGCGAGTGTACTTGCTCCCTGGTGAAATCTCCGCCGGCGACGAGGACCATTCCCCGGCCATCGATCCGATAGACCGAGCCGGACGGCAGACACATCTCGACCTGCTCCCGAACCAGGTGAGCGCCGGCCAGTTTATACAGGCCCGCCAGCGCCGTCTGGAACGCCGCCAATTGGGGGGCGTTCAACTTCGACAGCCAGCCGAGTTTCTGCACCGCGGCCTCCAGCCAGCCCGAACGCTCCTCGAACAGGAGCCACAGACCCGACTCGTCCAGATCGGGACAGCGCAGTTCGATCCGCACGCGATTCGTTGCCAGTTTCACCTCGCCGATCAGCAGTTTCAGCCCTCCCCAACTCTTACTCGCCTCCAGCAAAAAGAGCATCTCGCGCTCGGCGAAGTGGCGGATCGAATCGGCGACGTGGTGCAGGCTCTCGTGACACCTGTGGATCTTGCGGCCATCGCCGTGCCGCTCGGCCTGCCTCAGTTTGGCGAACAGCTTCGGCAGCGTGCCGGAGTGGAAGCCCGGCTTCATCAAACGCAGCATCGTCTCGCCGTGATGGCCGATCATCACCGGCCGCAAGAAACGCCGGCGGGTGGCCCGATAGAGCTTCCAGTTCTCCTTGAACTCCCAGACGGCGAACCCACAGATGCCGGGGATCAGGGCGAAGAGGACATTGGCGGATACTTGGCCCAGGGTAAAGCCTACATAAGGGACGAAGAGCAACGTCAAGTTTCGCGTCCAGTCGATGTAGAATGGGACAATCATCTTCGCTCCCACCGTCACGGCCGGGAAGTGCTTGATCGGGTTGACTGTCGGCTCGACGAACAGGTTGATGACCACACGGATCAGGTAGGTGAAGAAGAACCAGAACAGCCCCAGGATGGGCTTGTAGAACAGGGCCAACTTGCTGTCGCCAGGACGGAATCGCAACCACTCATCGACGGAATACAGCAGACGATCGATGCGGTCCATCGTCTCCTTGAAAGCGAAGAGGATCAGGCCGACCAGGCCCGGCAACACATCGACGCGCAGCCAGTACCAGTTGCGCGCGACCCAGTCGGTGGCCGATTCCTCGGCCAATCGCCCCCAGCGCGAGCCGAGCAGCAGGAAGGCGAGGACGAAGGTGATCCCGAAGGCGGCCAGGTCGTCAAACGGTCCAGGAATGCCGACGCGCGAGCAGACCAGCGCGGCGATGCCGGCCAGCAGCAAGGGGATTAGGAGACGCCGGCGGAAGAAGACCACCGGCGTGCTGCCGAAAAAGCCTTGGATCGGCCCCAGGGCGAAGAACGCGGCCGGGATGTCGAAGAGAATACCTCGAATGCCTTTCCAGACGAGTTTCGCCAGTTCCCAGGCCCACGTCCGGAACCAGGGTACATGCAGGATCAGGAAGAGGAGGACGCCGAGAATACCGATGGCCCAGAAAGAGGGATGGGGGTGCTGAGGCGGCGGGGCCACGACGGGAGGCAGGTCCGCGAAGTCCTCATCCCAGAAGTCGTCCGGATCGAATTCCTGTCCGGGCATTTCCACAACCGGATCGACGGACGGCGGCGGCGCCACTGCTGCCGGCACGACGAGATGGGCCAGGGAGTGTCCGAGGTGGGTCATCTCTTGCCAGAAAATGAGCAGGGCAAACGCGCCGCCGAATGGCAGAATGAGGTAGATCGTCAATAACCGGCCGAGAACGGTCCCGAACAGCATCGAACTGAAACGCTGCAGGAAACGCAGGTAGATCTCGCCGCGCCGATAGACGCCATCCAGGGTGATCGCCAGTTTGCGGTTGGCCTTGAGCAGGCGATCGCCAAGAACGATTTCACCGATCGAGGTGTCCGGCAGCTTGAGTTGATTGCGCGAGATGGCGTCGCGCAGATCGCCCATGGTCAGGAAGCCGCGCTCGCTGACCCGGTCCAGCAGTTCTTCGACGATCTTGCGCAGGGCGACCTGTTCGGCCTGGTTGGCCGGCTGGAAACCGACTTCCACGAGCGTCTCGGTGAGGATGGGCCGAATCTTCTCGCGCAGCCGTTCCTCGCAGTGATGAATGGCCGCCCGCAAGAGGATGCCGAGCCGGCGGCGGTCCTCGTCGCTGATTTGGGTCTTGGCCAGGCGCGCGGCGGCGCTGCGCAAATGCTTGACCAGCAGCACCTCGGCCTGAAGAGGGACCGCTCGTTTGATCGGCTTGCGGAATACGGAGACGACCCACTCGACGACGTCGAGCGCGTACAGGTCGCGCTCGTAGTCGATGCAGACTTTTTGCAGATCGTAGAGCAAGCGCGCGGAGTGGGGCCACACGCCCTGGCTGGCGGGACCGAGCAGAGCAGGCAGGGCGGCGCGCCACTCCTCGACCTCGCGGTCGTGCAGTTCGAGGGCGGCCTGCAAGCGCGTCACCAGCCGTTCGAGGTCGATGAGCGCGCCCCGGCGAGCGGCATCGATCAGTTCCGGCGGCGCCACATCGGCCGCGCGCAGCCGCAGAACGGCGCCCCGGACGACGTTGCCCCGGGTGGCGGCGGCATCGGCGGACAGCATCAGTTGCCGGCACTTCTCTGCCGAGGGCATTCCTGCGGGCGGCGGCAGTTTCTCGGTGTGCGAGTCCCTGGGTTCATCCTCGTCGAGAACGTCGCTGGAGAGCGGCTCCGGCGCTCCCGCCAGCCGCGTCGATTTGAAGAGGGGGGCGGCATCGACGACCTCGCTGAGGATGGATTCGACGAGGCCGAGGTCCTCGATGCCGGGGAAATAGCGGTGCAGCAGGTGCCGGGCGAAGTAGCGCAGTTCAAAGAACAGGGCGACGAATTCGGTGAAGCAAATGTGCAGATCGCAGGGAGGCAGCAGGAAATTTTCGTGCCGAAGAACGCGAAAGACTTCCTCGACCTCGACGGGGCCGATGCGGTGAATGAACTGGCGAATGCGGGCGTCGTCGAGTTTGCCGTCGCGAATCAGCCCTTCGACGGCAAGGTCGAGGCGCGCGTGGAAGAGCAGCCGCCAGAAGCGCACCAGGGCCTGATCGCGGCCGTGGCGATTGAGCCAGGTTTCCGGACAGGCGAGCAAGAGCAAGTGGGCCGGCAACTCGCGCTGGGCATTGACGCCGAGATCAGCGTGGTCGGCTATGGCGAGGAGGGAATCGCGGCCGATGGTATAGGTCTTGCGATGCGGCACCTGAAAGCCAACGCCGCCGATGTCGCAGTCCTGTTTGATGACGCGCCGGAGCAGGCGAGGGGGAACCAATAACGCGGCACCATCGACATCCGCGAGCAGTTTTTGCAGTTCGGCGGCGGCAATAGGCGGGGTTTGAAGTTGCGCGGTCATAATTTGTGAATTTGTGAATTTGTGAATTTGTAAATTCATCTACTCGTGTACATGCGAAACCTGGCTGGGAGGAGAGGATGACGGTTGAACTGTTTTCCGCTGTTTGTTGCTCAGGAAGCGGATGTAAGCGTTCAGCCGAGGACCGAGTTCATCCACCATGGGTTTGAGGACAGCAACCTGATCGTCGGAAAGAAGTTTACGTCGGAAGGCTCGGCGCAGCCAGTGCTGCGTCTCCTGAAAGGATCCACGGGCAATCCGGAGAAATCGGCGATTCTCCAGGGGGGTTCCCTTTCCCGCACCCTCGGCGATATTCGCTCCGATGCTGTCGGCTGCGCGGATCATTTGACCGCCGAAGGTATTCTGGGCGAGAGACGACCAGCGCAGAACGATATCCCAGATCCTGTCAGCCAGTTTCTCCGCGAGCAAGTAGATCTCGAGCTTTTCAAACATCGCGCGTGCCATGAGTCCACTTCATCCTTATCGCTAGGCAGCATCCATCTGCAAATTCACAAATTCACGAATTCACAAATTCACAACGAGTCAGATTACGGTTCCATCGGGGACCGTTGTACCTCGTGGAATGACCACGATACCATCACGGATAACATAGTTGGGTCCCTCCTCGTCCTGCACCCCTCGATGATTGGTAATGCGGACATTCTTGCCGATGCGACAGTCCTTATCGACGATCGCCTGCTCGATGACTGTCTGCTCGCCGATGGCGATGTCGGGGATACCCTTGTTGCGATTGGCCGTGCGTTCGATCTCGGTCTCGTAGCGGTCGGCGCCGATGACGATGCTGTCCTTGATGGTGACGTCGCGGCCGATCAGACTGCGGACCCCCATCAGACAGCGATGCAGTTTCGCTCCGCTCTGGATCACACAGCCGTCGCTGATCAGACAATCCTTGAGCGTGGCGCCGCTGACGCGCGAGGCCGGCAGGAAGCGCATGCGCGTGTAGATGATGCCTTCGGGACTGTGGAAGTCGAACGGCGGATTGTCGCCGCACAGGGCCAGGTTCGCCTCGTGATAGGCACGGATAGTACCAAGGTCCTCCCAGTAACCGTCGAAAACGTGAGCCATCACACGATGCGTGTTGACGCTGCGCGGGAACACTTCCTTGCCGAAGTCGGTGGCCAGCGGCTGGATGTTGAGCAGGTCGAGCAGCACGTCGCGCTTGAACAGATAGATGCCCATGTTGGCGAGGTAATTGCGATTTGGATCGAGGGCGCCGCGCTGCCGGAGCCACTCCGGCGCCAGTTCCAGGCCGGCGAGCAACTCGTCTCGCTTGGGCTTCTCGACGAAGCCGACGATTCGGCCGCTGGTGTCCAGACGCGCCAGGCCGAGTTCCGGCGTCTGCGCCTTGACGACCGGCAGGACAGCGATGGTGACATCCGCATTGCTCGTGCGATGCGTGTTCAGCATCTGGGCGAAATCCATGCGGTAGAGCTGATCGCCCGAGAGAATGAGGACGTCCTCGCAGGGGTCTTCCTGGACGTAGCGGATCTGCTGGCGGACCGCGTCGGAGGTCCCCTGATACCAGTCGGCGGATTCGTTGGTCTGCTGGGCGGCCAGCACTTCGACGAACGAACGGCTGAAGGGATCGAATTTGTAAGTGTTGGCGATGTGGCGGTGCAGGCTGACGGAGAGGAACTGGGTCAGGACATACACACGGCTGAAGCCGGAGTTGATGCAGTTGCTGATCGGGATATCGATCAGGCGATACTTGCCGGCCACGGGAACGGCCGGCTTGCTGCGCAACTTGGTCAGAGGATAAAGGCGGGTGCCGCGGCCGCCGCCGAGGATGAGGCTGAGGACCTCTTTCATGACTGCCTCGAAAACAAGAAAGACGAGCGCGAGTCCTTGAGAAGAAGGCACACGGCTCGACGGGAGCGTCACACGTTCGGCGTTATGCTACCACAGAAGCAGGGGCGCGGAAAGCAAAGGAATCGCGAATGATGAACGGGGGCCGAAAGGAAGCGCGCGTCGTCCCCGAATTGCGGTTGTCCTTGACCGTCGATGCCGATATAAGCCCGCCTCTTGAATCTGGACGCGATAGCGGGACGGCCGGGCAGCGACGCGCTTCGGGGGAGGCGACGCCGCAAATGTCGGAGGATCTTTCCTCGACCCGGCGACGCCCGTGAGGGGGAGTGCATGCTGACCCGGCCATTGCTGAACTATATCCTGCGCGATGAGTCCCTGGTGCGAGGGCTGATGGACCCCGAAGCCCGTCTGCTGATCGAATGGCTGGTGGAACGAGCGGAGGAGGCCACCTGGGAATACAACGAGACGACTTCCGAGACGATTGTGAAACGTCTCTGCAGCCGCGCCCGCGCAATCGCCCGTTTTGTCTATCTGTGGTGCCATCATCGCGTTCCCGGCGCCGCCCTGCAACTGGCTGCCGTCGAACGCTTTCCCTGGCCCATGCCGACAGACTTGATCGATCCCTGTATACTAATGCAGGACATCCTGACGTGGGAGGATGAGCTGCCCCACGACAAGGCGGCGTGATTTTCCTCCGCTTGCGGCTT
>JBBSDR010000382.1:0-6417 GCA_038240465.1 Gemmatales bacterium | reverse complement strand
GGCTTAGCGGGCGTTAGCGGGCGATCCGCTAAGCCGCAAGCGGCAAGAAAGAGGGAAGTTATTTCGCCGTCGGTCCTTACCCGCTTCCGGCATCGTCTTCGCCGCTGTAGAACGTCGCCACCGCGTAGCCTCGATCGATCGACTGCTCCAGCCCAGACGTCGATGGCCGTACCGCGTCCTTCCTCGGTCGCCTTGCCGTCTTTCGTTGTGAACTTGCCTGGATACATCCACGTCGTCGGCAGTCGGACGCCGGGATCCTTGACGAGGGTATGATTGCCGCTGAAGTTCATGCCGACGAAGACGGGGACGGGTTTCGAGCGTTCGTTAGGGAAGACGAACAGGACGTGGATGGCGGGCCAGTCTTTGTTGAGGGTGACGGCGATCTCTTGCAAGGTCGCCTTGCCGCCGAACGCCTTTTTGTCCTCGAGAATGACCTTGCCCTCCACCTTGTGAGACGGCGGTAGTTTGCCGTACATGTAGTGCTGGAAGAGCGCCTTGAGTTCAGGTTTACGGCGCGCGAGCCATTCTTCCTTAGTGCGCTTGTCTGCGCAACAGTCAAGCCCTTCGGCCCTGTTTCGTTTGATGACCCGGTCTTTCCCTCTTGTAAATTTTCGGCAACACATCTTCTTGTGACCTATGCTTATTCGACGGGCGCAAAGGGTCCCAAGCCTTGCAAGCCTCCCGCACGCATCAGTGGCAAAAGCGGCAATAGGGACACGAATTATCAACATGCTCTTGTCGGGTCTTTTGCCGTAAGCTCCTTGTTTTCCTGATGTTGAGACGAATGGCTCGATTCTGTTTTTGCGCCGTTATCGGGTTCCTGTTGAATGACTTTACCGCTTTATTGCTGGCACCTGGAGGCACGGCACACAACGATGACCGCAGACGTTCCTCCGCTCGATTCCTCTGTTCCGCCCTCCTCGGGCGAGGAAATCGGCGTCTGGCTCCTTCAGGCGAACGAAGAGTTCGCCTCCCTGGAGCAGCTGCTCGCCTCGGCCCCCGGCGACATCCGAATCGTTCCGCGCGGCTGGCTCACGCCGGGTCCCTGCTCGTTGACAGCCCTGCGTCACGGACCCGGCGAAGTCCTGCTAATCGCGGGCGCCGTTCCTCTCACGGCCGAATGGCTGCGACAAGTACAGGACTGCGGCAAGGGGGTCGTCGTTGCCGGAAGTGCCGTTTCTGCGGCGGAACTGCATCAATGGGCATCGCAAGCGCCGGTGGTCTTCGTGCCGCTCGATCCGACGGCTGAGTCTCTCCAACTGGCCATTCTCAGCGCCGAGGCGATGGCGCGGCGCGAGGCGAAATGGCGCGATGAGTGCCGGCAGATTCAGCAACGTCTGGACGATCGCATTCTGCTCGAGCGCGCCAAGGGCGTGCTGGGGCAGCGTTTCGGACTCGACGAGAAAGAGGCGTATCGCCGCTTGCGCAGCATGGCCCGGCGACAACGGCGTGCGCTGGGCGAGGTGGCGCGTGCCGTCCTCGACACGGAAAGTCTTCTGGAGTCTCCCCCAGCAACCCGTTCCGCTGTCGAGGAGGAAGCACACCGATGATGGGCAAGCGACTGGCGCTGGTATCGGATGACCAGCGACTCGCCCGGGCCGTCCAGGCCTGTCTCGAGGAATCGCTCGGTCACCCGGCGTTGCTGTGCCGCAGTGAGACCGTGCAGGAACAACTTGGCCCGCTGACCGAGGGGCCTCTGCTCCTCGCCCTCAGCACACCCGCGCAACTCGTTCCCCTGGTCCAGGGCCTGGCGCTGCAGCGGTTTCCCCGTCCGATCGTCCTTCTCGACGGCCCCGCCGAGACATTTGCCGAGGCAGCCGCGCTGGTCTCTGCTCGGGTCGCGGGCCTGCTTCCCTGGCCCCAGGGTTCGGCAACGCTGGTCCGTCTGCTTCGCGAACAGTCGCTGCGGCCCGGCGATTTACGCGGAGCCAACGACGAGACGGTGACCGACGTCATTCGCCGCCGGCTGCTGGGCTACACGCCGTCGCTGATGCCGCTGCTGGAGTGTCTCACCCTGGCCGCCCTGCACGACGTCACAGTGCTGTTGACCGGCGAGACGGGTACAGGCAAAACCTATCTGGCGAAACTGATGCACGATTGCTCGCCGCGAAGGGCTGAGCCGTTCCTTGTCGTTCCCTGCGGCGCCCAGCCAGCCAACCTGGTCGAGTCCGTCTTCTTCGGCCACGTCAAGGGGGCATTCACCGGCGCCGACCGCAGTAAGGAAGGCAAGTTCGCCGTCTCCGGCCGGGGGACACTTCTGCTCGACGAGATTGACACGCTTCCCCTTGAGGCCCAGGCTGGTCTTTTGCGTGTCATCGAGACGGGCGATTTCGAGCCGGTCGGCAGCAACGAGACGCGGAAATGCGAGGCGCGGATCATCGTCGCCAGCAACTGGGACCTGGAGGAAGCGACGCGCCAGGGCAAGTTTCGCTCGGACCTGTACTATCGTCTCAACGTCATGTCGTTTCATCTGCCGCCGTTGCGCGAGCGTGTGCAAGACATCGCGCCGCTGGTTCGAGCGGTGGCCGCGCGCTTCAACGCCCGCTTTCACAAGGGATTGTTCGACATCCGGCCCGAGGCGCTGGCGGCGCTGGAGAGTTTCGATTGGCCCGGCAACATTCGTCAACTTGAAAACGTCGTGCAGCAGGCCGTCCTGGTGAGCAAGGGATCGGAACTGCTGCTGGAAGATTTGCCACCTTTTGCGCGTCAGACAAGGACGCTCTCTGCTGTGTGCAACGGCCACCGTGCCGACGATGAGACGCTCGAGCGCAGCCGTGAGACCACGGAAAAACTCGCCATTGAGCGTGCCTTGCAGTCCCATAACTTCAGCCGGACCAAGGCCGCTCACGCGCTGGGTATCAGCCGCGTCACGCTGTACAAGAAAATGCAGAAGTACGGTTTGATGGCCCCTTCTCGCGGCGTCCACCAGGCAAACGGCAGCTGAGGTCGTTCTGCCGCACGGCCCTCATCTATTGATCCAATTGCGGTGCGTTCTCTTGCCCTGCGGCCTTGAACCCGACACAGGGCTGATGCATCATGACTTCCCTTTCCAGTAGCGAAACTCCCTTTCTGCAATTTCGTTCATTGCCCGTATGACGGGGAGAAGGTCACAACGATACAGGCCCGAGGAATTGATGCTGTTGATTTCCACAAGCCGGTACAGACCATCGCTGCTGTAAGCCACGTCCATGGAGTAGATAGCGCGCGGCTGCCAAGGCCCGGCTGCGACTTCCTCGGCAAATAGAGCGGCATTTCGCAGGTAATCGCTGGACAACTTCAACCTGCCGGCCGATTTGTAATCGCTGCCGGCGATCACCTTGCGGTCAGCGATCACGAACCGCCATTCGGCCTCAATGCGGACGGGGGAAGAGACTACCACCAGCGACGCCGAGGGCGGCCTGTTCTCCGCGGTTTCCTCGTACCATTTGGGAAAGTTTTCTTCAGGCACCAGGCGGCCCGTGAACGACTTGTCGTTATCATCGGGCCTGATGAAAACCATGTCCTCCTTACCGAACGTCTGGTACAGCTTATCCTTCAACCTGGACACCTCGCTCATCGGGTAAAAACCATAATGCTCCTGCAAAAGATACTTTCCCCAGTGCGCATAATACGACCGACAACTGAAGACATCCTTATCGAACCAAATCAACGGAACCCAGTTCTTGCGAAGACCTCGCAGATAGTCTCCCGTATTCACGGAGCCGTAATAGATCATGGGACAATCCTCGTCCACGATCTCGAACTCCGTTCCGCCGAGGTAGGTGTATTGCTCGGCATGCACGATCGAACCCAGATCGCGAAGGATCGCAATCATGCGGCTGACGTTATCGTCTTTCCAGACCCCCGTTTCGATTAACCAGATCGGTTTCATTCGCTTCTTCCCGCTGGCGGCCATGACTCGTATAGAGGGATGGTCAACCGCAACTTTTTTTTGCCGGCGGTTTTCCGCTTCCGCCCCTTTGGAGTCCTGGCGACTTCTACCTCTGCCCAGAACTCCTCATGGCCAAGCAGTTCCCCTTTACGAATCTGCTTGCGCGATTCTTCCAGAATGGCCTACAGCCGCGGCGAATACGCCATAAGCAGACGCTCAATCTCATCCTCATCTTGGACCCCCACGATCACCGCCACCGGTTTGCCATTGCGCGTGACGATTACTGGTCTGGCCTCGCTAGCCTTGAGGAAAGCGCTGAATTGCGACTGCACTTCAGCAACCGATGCGATTTTCATCATTCCACTTCGGCTGTGATCACGGATTCGGCCAATTGCGACAAATTCAGGAGTAAATTGGGGCTTCCTGTTCATGTTTCCGTTTCCCCTCGCCGCTACCCCTGTGAACGAGCCAGGCTCGCTTCCCTACCGTGTTATTGCCACACATCACCGTGAGGAACACGAGCCATGACTCTCTCTCAAACTAACCCCGACGCCCGCCCGCGGCCAGACCCTTTCCGATGGTCACGCTCCCGGGCCACGCAAACCTGCCACGACTTTCACGACCCGCAACGGCCGCTGACCTCGCAACGCCAGGTCGATGCGGCTGAGCAAGTCGAGGCGTTGCGGCGACAACAGACCCAGGAGGTCCAGCAGGCGCAGCAGCAAGGCGGCCCATGGCCGCGATTTCGCTGGCGACCTCCACTGGTCGCAATGCTGGCACGAGCAGGCAGCGGCGGCCGTGAGGGCCTGTCGGACGCGGCAGGAGCAGGCGCGGGCTGCCGTGCGTGCGTTCGGCGATGCCTATCATCCCTTCGATGCGACCAGCGGTCGTCCCGTGCTCGCCCCCGAGGTAAGGCAGCGGCTGACGGCGTCGTTGGACACGCTGCAGGCGCTGGCGACAGCGGCCGAGTTGGGCGAACGCAGTCAGGAGGCGGTCCTCCGGGTCCGCGGTTGGCTGGTTGTGTGAGGAAAGGTCAATCGACTCGCTTCACGGCAGGGAGCTTCCAGGCGCCGTCGCGCAGTGTCTTCCGCGGCACATAGGCCCGAAGCATCAGCGTGAATTCTCCCGCCGGCGCCGGCAGCCAGTTCGATTCGCGATCCTTTCCCGGCGATTCGTGCTGGATGATGATCTCCATCGCTCCATCGGCGTTGTAGCGAAGCCCGGCGGTGCGGTCGCCGATGGAGTAACGCTCAAGCGGATTGGCCGCTAGCAACCGCTGCGGCAGGCGATACATCGTCAGCGACCAGAAGACCTCCACAGGTGGAAGCTGGCCCTTCTCGAAGCGCAGGACGTAGCGGTGCTTGCCGTCGAACGTCTTGCCCCTGTCATCCTGCACACCGCTGATGTAGACGGCGTCCTCCGGCGACAGGCTGGCCAGGGCCGTTCGGGCTACCTCAGCGCGAAGCGGATAGTTGTCGCCGTAGATGCCGATGCCGGCGGGAGGCCAGTACCAGCCATCGACGCGAGAACGCAGCCGCTCCGAGGAAGCCGCGATCATCTCCTGGCCGATCTTGATCGCACGCTCGAGACCCTTCGCCGTCGCCGGATCGAGTTCTTTCGGCTGAAACGTCTTGTCCGGCCCGACACCGATTCGGCCAAACAGGCTCATGAGGGCCGCTTCTCGCGCCGGAGGCGGGTTCTCACGCAGCGCGGCGTTCAGCACCTGGAAGAAATTCAAGGGTTTCGACAGATCGAGCGGCGGCGGTTCGGGCTTCTTGTCCGGCGGCTTGACGGTGGACGGCTTGCCCCAGGCGCTCAGCGGCGTTAGCGTGTATTGCTGCTGGAGAGCGTGGACGGCGGCCAGGTCTTTCGGTCCATCCACGAGCGTTCGGCCAAGGAGCCAGACGGCCGGCGTCGGCGAGTCGATGCGCTGGACGCCTTCGGGCAGCGTCCCTTTCCATCCGGGACCGGCCAGGGCGAAGTTGCCCTCCTTCGTCCCCGTGGTCCTCTTGCCCAGCGAGGCGATGTTGTTGGTGCAAAAGTCCATCACCTGAAAGACGTGATAGCGGCCCTGCGTATCCGGCAAATGCAGGACGATTGGCTCCGGCCCGAGGTCCAGCCAGGCGCTCGAATAGAGCGTGTCATTGTTGGGTGAAACGACGACGGTATAGGTGGGGTCCGCGAGTTGCCGGACGTGATGGAACTGGTTGATTGGCGTGCGTTTCTTGTTCGCGGGATGATAGACGTGCAAATAGCGGGTCCGGTACATCTCGACGAGCGGATGGCCATAAACGTAGGCGGTGACGCCGAGAGTGTACGCCTCCTCCTCGCGCAGTTGCTCCGCAGTCAAGGGCTTTGCTGTCTTCTCCTGTGCCGGGGCAAAGGACAGCAACGGCAACCACAGAACGACCAGCGCGGAGAGGAGGGTCTTCATGATGTTCTCGAATGCGTTTCCATCTACTACTAACTGGCGAGCCGGGGGCGGTAAGGTCCCGGGTTTTTCACAGGAGTAAAACGGGTGTCTTGCACCGGAGAAAAACAGTAGC
>JBBSDR010000381.1:0-6421 GCA_038240465.1 Gemmatales bacterium | reverse complement strand
TATCAAGACGATGAAGTCGGATGAGTTCTGGCCGCGTGCGGCTTTGCAAAGCCGCAAGTGGCTTCTCGAGGTGAAACATGAGTGCGAACGTCGTTGTCCTTGAGGGACTGGTCAACTCGGATGGGACGCTGGTCCTGGATGGCAAAGTTGACCTGCCCGTTGGCCGGGTCAAGGTGACTGTGGAGCTCACCCATGATCTGTCAAAGGATTCCTTCTGGCAGATGATGGAGTCTATCTGGGCTGCTCAGCGCGCGCGAGGCCACGTCCCACGGACGAAGGAAGAAATCGATGCGGAGATTCGAGAACTGCGAGATGACTGGGAGGAGCGGCAGGAGTCACTCGAGCGAATCCAGCAGGAATGTGCCGAAGCCCGAAGGCAGCGCGAGTTATCGGAGCGGTCGGAATGATTGTCTACCTCGATTCCAACATCATCATCTACGTCATCGAAAACCATCCGGTCTTTGGCGCTCAGGCGCGTTCGAGATTGGCGAGGATTCGCGCGGGCGGAGATGAAGTTGCCGCGAGCGATGCCTCACGTCTGGAATGCCTGGTGTTGCCTTACCGCAACAACGACCTCTTGCTACTCGCAAGTTACGCGACGTTCTTTAACAACCTGGGAGCCAATGTCTATTCCGTGACGGCAGCGGCGTGTGAGCGAGGTGCTCAGATTCAGGCCGCCCATCGATTCAAGGGCGTCGATTCCCTCCACCTCGCCCTGGCCGTCGAAAACGGTTGCGGTCTCTTTCTGACGGCGGACGCACAACTCGCGCGCTTTCCTGATGTCCCAGTCGAGATTCTGTAGTTGATCGACTCAGATCGCTGCCATCAGCACTCCGAGTCGATTTCGGGCACTTCATCGGCGGCACCCGATACCGATCCCGGTTCGGGTTGAGCCGGTGAACGTGGTGGACCAGGACGCGGTAGAATTGATTGAGGAGTGGATCAAGAAGATGAAGTAGGATGAGTTCTGGCCGCTTGTGGCTTCGCAAAGCCGCAAGCGGCCCGTGGAGGTGAGTCATGAGCGCGACCGCGATCGTTCTGGAAGGGACCGTCAAGCCGGATGGCACTCTGGAACTGGATGAAAAGCTTAATCTTCCCGCTGGGCGGGTGAAGGTGACGGTGCAGGCGGGGTATGACCGCGCGAATGATCCTTTCTTTCAGCGAATGGAGGTGATCTGGGCCGCTCTAAGGGAAGCAGGACATGTACCGCGAACGAAGGAAGCGATCGACGCGGAGATCAATGAGCTACGCGATGACGCTGAAGAAGAAATGCAAGAAGTAGAACGCTTGCACGAAGACTGCGAACGAGTTCGACGTGAGGCTGGGGGGAAAACTGGAGGTGAACCATGAGCGCGAACATGATTGTCCTCGAAGGCACTGTCCAGCCGGACGGCACATTGCAGCTTGACGAGAAGGTGTCCCTGCCTGCTGGAGGACGGGTACAAGTGATCGTGCAGCCGCTTCCGGACCTTCCGGATACGCCCTTCTGGAGGATGATGCAAGAAATCTGGGCCAACCAGAGGGCGCGCGGACACGTTCCCCGAAGTGTCGAGGAGGTTGAGGGAGAACGCCGGAGGATACGGGAGGAATCAGAACAGGAGATCCAGGAAGCCATGCGATTGCAGGAGGAGTCTCGACGGTTGCGCCAGGAAGCGGAACAGAAGAAGGGGTGAACGCCAAGGGCAACCTCGCGCAGATGCCGGCGGATGTCGGGGCGAGTGTGCCGCCTCTGGGCATCTACCTGCAACACGGCTTTGGAATTGAGCGCGCCGGGGCGAAGTAGCGCTTCTTTCAGCGGGACGCAACGGGAAGCGAACAGCAGACCTGGGGGCAAAAGGGGACAGGTTTTGAAGCAAATTGACTCTCAGTCCAATTTGGTCCGGGGTCTGTCCTTTTTTCGGCCCTGCATTTGTGACATCGCGTCGATACAATAGTGACGAGTATTTACGCCCGTTCAAGGTTGCAAAGCGCCAAATTAGATTCTCTTCCCCATTGAGGGACTGTCATGCCCGTCTGCGTCATCTGTCCTTCCTGCGGCTGCAAGCTCAAAATCCCCGAAGGGGGTGGTCGTACTGGGTGCCCGAAGTGTCAGCATCGCTGGGAAATCTTACCCACCGAACTCGCACGAGCGTCCCCGCCTCAAGAGGACACCCGGATGTCTTCTCTTGGGCTGTTGTGGCGGCATAATTGCGGTTGGATTGAACCTCCCCAGGAATGGTGGACACCCAGATAAGAGTGTAAACTCTACTAAGGAGGTCCATCATGGCAAGACAGCGACGCACGCCTGATTTCGGAAACAAGGCGAAGGTGCGTCTGGCTCGGGGACTGGCCCTTTTCGGCCCCGGCATTACTTCCTCCTGTACTTGCCCTGGACGACCTTTTTGACTCCCTCTAACCCACTTCCCCTCAGGTTTCTGATAGTCAACGAATCCGCATCCACGGGCCGATATTGAAAAGAAAACGGGTCGTCAAGCTCGGGAAGTTGCAAGCCGTCGGTTGGCTCACCGTCCACTTGAGTGACGATGCCGTACAGGGCTCCTTCTTTCGCAAGTCCGTACTCCGCCTGGATCTCGATGACGGAGCCAGACTTCGCAGAAGTAATGACCCAGGTCAATCTGCGGTCCTTGATCGTCAACACGGTTTCGCCACTTACCTTGGCGTCATTCCCGCCAATACGCCAAACCCCCAACAGTTCTGCCCCTTCAAACTGGAAGACGATTGCGGTCTGTAAGCGGCCAAGGAAACGTGAGCGCTCCGCGAGGTATCCCTTCTCCCGGCCACCGCCGAAATGGGCTAGCGCCCACCAAGTGCCAAATACAGCAGCGGAAACGGCAGCGGTAGTGCAGGTCGACACGAAAAAGGAGCCGAGCAGATTCCCACGTTTGACTCGGAGAACGATCAAGGACACCGTCAGGATGCCGGCTGCGAGAAAGGCCACGAGATTGAACGGTGCAATCGGCTGCGAGAAATCCCCGACCAGACCGAGGATTGCACACAGGCCAGCCGTAGCGCTGGCCCTCCTGAAGAGCGTTTTTTTCTGTGTCGCCGGGTTTGAGGCGGCTGACTGCGTTTGCTCGTGGCTTTCTGCTGTTGCGGTCACCGGCTCAGGGGGCTGGCCTGACTCGGGGGACATTGCGGTCTGGCTCACTGCGTTGTTGCTTTTGTCGGGGCTGGCCGACGCAGAACTGTCAGAAACGACGGACTCGCTTGGTGGAGTGCCCGCCTTCTCTTCTGGCTCGACAGGCGGGATCGCGGAGGACACGGAACCGTCTTCCAGGAAAGGTAACGGTCCTACCTCGGCTTCCGTATCCTCAATCCTTCCAGCGTTTGGCACCGCCTCTTCAAGAGGAGGTGCCGGGACAGGCGGCTCGTTGGCAACCACTTCGGTGGTGCCGGCAGGTGCCGGTCCTGGGGAAGGGCCATTTGTCGGAAGCGGTGGCAACAGGATGCCTACGATCACTTCTTCCGATGCCCGCCAGAACAGCCCTTCCACCTCCCCCGCGGGCCGCCACTTCTGCGTCCCGTCCTCGATCACCATGTCGATGGGCAACACTCCTCCTGTTCTTGCCAGGTTCTTCAACTCCCGAAAGGAGTATGGGCCGAGCTTTTGCTTCCCTCTGGCGACGTACCACTGAGCGATCATGTTCGGCTCCTGGGTGCCGGCTTCTTCTATCGGGTTTCGGGGTGCTGCTCCATCAGGACACGGTAATCCTCGCACGCGTCACTTTTTCCCACCTCGCTTTCGTTCCGTGAGCACTTTCTCGGCAGCGGTACGCAGGCCCGGGTTCTCATCGCTCGCGGCGATCACCTGCAATTCGAGTATGACTTTTGGCGTCGCGACCTTGCCCAACGCGGCAAACGCCGCCAGCGCGACTGGATTAAGGGATGGTTCGAATCTGTTTCGATAGAGCACCGTTTGACACTGGACTGCCTTCAACAAGATCGGCACCACCTGATCGGCCTCCGCCCCGTACTGTCCGATGGCCACGACCAATCGTTCCGCTCGCTCTTCCTCTGTCTTCAAATAGATTGCCTCAGTCTTTCTCGATTTCGAGGTGGGTTCTGTTTTTGTTTCGCCCTTTGTGGGTTCGCTAATCTTCTCCCCGTGTTTGGCGAACATTTCCTCCAGCAAGGCGGCGCTGCTGGTCAGGGCGGCCTTCGTCTTCTGTTCCTGCTTGCTCAGAGCCTCCGCCGCCAGGACGCGCTTCTCCAGGGAGTTCTCCTTGTCGTCGAGGATCTCCTGCAATCGTTCCCCGATCGACTTGCCCTCGCTGGAGGGTTGGTTTTTCTCGTCCGCAGTCTCGTCCCCGGCCCCCGTAGCCGAGGGTGAGCCGACGTTTGCCTCGGCGGGCTTGTGGGCCGGTTGCTCACGAGGGCTGCGATCCTTTCCCGCGGCGCTCGTGTCCTTCACGGGCAGGTCCTTGCCGTTACCGCTGCTGCAGCCCGCGACCAGCGTGAGAGCGCAGGTCATGAATACGGCGCCCAACATCGTCCCGCATCTGGAAACAAACATGATGACCTCCCAGGCTTCGAGCAGAATCCCGTGCTGATGATGTCTGGTTCCTCTTGGCACCAGGCCGCCCAGGATTGTCACGATGAGAGAACCCCGCTGATTCTACCCTGCGGCGGTGCCTCTTCCAGTTTTTTCTCCCCCGCTCGGGGCGGAAAGGATGGGGGCGGCCACGAAAAAAAAGGCAGACCCCGGGATGCCGGACATGCCGGTAGGAGTCTCACGCACGGCCTCAGTCCCTCTCGGAGAAGCATCCAGACGGAGCCTGCATCACTGTTCTGAGATCCGAGAAACCCCGCCGCTCGTTGCCCACTGTCGGCGCGCGCCCCGAACGCAAAGCTCGCACACCGGGGGTGTGGGGCTTTGTAATAGAACGCCTGAAAATGGTAAAATAGAGAAGATAGGTAGATACCTAGTTTATCCATATTACCATATTCAGGCGTTCTATTACAAAGCCGGGGTGTGGAGGGGACGCAAGGAACGAATCCTGCTTCACGCTAACGTATGCGCGCCGCGCTTTCCAGCGCACATTACTCCGCGACCCAGGATTCCACAATATGACTCAGCCGGCTGCCATTCGGGACGAAATCCTCAGTTGATCGATCCTGAGCGCTGTCGTCAGCGCTCAGGATTGGACCGCGAACTATTTCTTCGACGGCAACTGATACCCCTCGCGGTTCAGCTTGATCCGATAAAGGCTCTTGCCCGCCGTGATGTACAGCGTCTTGCTCTCCTTGCCGCGGCCGAAACCGACGTTCGTCGGAATCTCCGTCTTGATGTAGGCCAGTTCCTTGCCCTCCGGCGAATAGACGTAGATGCCCGGCTTCGTCTCGTCGCGCACCGCCACATAGAGGTTGCCGTCCTTATCGACCACCATTCCATCCGGCCCATCCTGCGGCGCGTAATCGACCATCACCTTGCGGAACTTCGCCGTGCCGTCCTCCGCGAGATCGTAGGCCAGCAGCGCCATCCGCCCCTTGAATGCCGGCGTCTTCTCCGGCACTCGGCCGATGCCGGTGTTGCCATTGTCGTTGCTGACGACGTACAGCGACTTCTGGTCCGGCGAGATGGCCACGCCGTTGCACTTGCCCGCGTCGGTGACGATACGCTGGATCTTGCCGTCGGTGTCGATGCGGTAGACCGCCTGCACTGGCTGCTCGATCGGCTCGTGGCCCAGGTAACGCGGATCACTGAAATAAATGCGGCCCTTCTCGTCGATCGCGAGATCGTTCGGCGAGTTGAACGGCTTGCCCTCGAACAGGCTGGCGATGATGACGGCCTTCCCCGTCTTCATGTCGGTCCTTGTCACGCGGCGGCCGCCGAAGTCGGCCCCTTCCGCGGCGATCAGGTTGCCCTCGGCGTCGAACTTGAGGCCGTTCGACATGCCGCTCGGCGAGCGAAAGATCGTCGCCTTCTTCGTCGCTGGGTTGAATTTCCAGATGTGTCCCGCTTCGAGGACGCCCTTTTCCTTCAGCGAGACATGCGAAAAGGTGATGTCGCTGAAATAGACCATGCCATCCGGGGCGACGGCGACGCCCTCGGTCAGCACCAGTCCGCCATCGAAGACGCGTTCCAGTTTGGCGTCCTCCGGCACGATCGGATCGTCCGCTCGCGCTGTCAGGGAGAGCAACAGCATCAGTCCGTACATGAAGGTCCTCCAAATCCAGAAAGGCGAGCGGCACGGCGTAAGCGTGCCGGTGTGAAATACACCGGTGTGAAACAAACCGGTGTGAAACAAACCGGTGCGAAATACACCGGTGTGAAACACACCGGTGTGAAATACACCGGTGCGAAATACACCGGTGTGGAATACACCGGCACGCTTACGCTGTGCCGCTCGCCGGGAAATACACCGGCACGCTTACGCTGTGCCGCTCGCCAGGGTCATTTGTGCATCCAGTTGCGGACCTG
>JBBSDR010000380.1:0-6430 GCA_038240465.1 Gemmatales bacterium | reverse complement strand
TTGTTCCCAATCCGCACAACGACTACAGGTGCTATGCCTCATGTTTACCATGGCCATCTTTGTAGTCCGGCTACGTTTTTTGGCCAGATCGCCGGTGAACGGTTACCCAGGAAGAAGGCCTCGCGAGACAGACTGGGCAAGGTATTCAATTCCTGCATGTGGGCTTCCAGTTTGTTCCATTCCTCATCCATGACCGCATGCCGAACGCGAATCTGTTCGGGGGTGCGCGGGGCGGACTTCAGGAAGTCGATCATCGCCTTCAGTTTCCGCATCGGGCCGACGATTCGGTGTTCCAGCCCACCGATCATCGAACCCAGCAGGGCAAGCGGGGTGCCAATCTGTACGTCACGATGTTGCTGCTCAAAACGGCGGCCAATCTCGATCTTCTCGCCGAGGAGGAGGAGCAGGTCTCTTGCCTTCTCCGCTCGCTTGTAGCTAACCGCCTCGAAGGGCCGCGCGAGGAGTGTAAAGACGGCCAGGGAGTTCCCACCCGCCCGTAGGGAGATCAGGCATCGCTGATGGCTGGCGAATTCTCTGGTACGGGAATCACTCCAGAGGGACAAAATCGGTTCCGCCTCCTGGTCCCGCTCCAGGTCGAACACGACCCGTAGCCCATCGGGGCCGAGAACCTGTAGCAGTTGCTCCACCGGCACGTCCGGCACGTACGCCTTGTCATGGCCGATGGAGGCGAGAACTTCAAACTGGCTTTCCGCCTCGTTGAGCGTCCGCACCCAGCCGGAACTCCCGCCCAGACACTGGACCAGCGCCCCGAGGACCTCGTGGAGAAGGGTGGACTCCAGGGTCCGCGATTCCCCCCCGCGCAAGAAGCCGAGCAAAAACTCATCTGCGGCCCGTTCGATCTGCAACTCCAGATGGTCCCGCTCTTGCTTGTCCACGGTCTCGAGTCCGAGGCCCGCGACCCGGGCGATCTTCTTGCAGAAGGCGAGATCCACGGCGGAAAATGATCGTGGATGGCATTTGTGTACGTAGAGTGTGCCCGCGAGCCGGGAGCCGACCCTGATGGTGACACAGACCAGGCTGCGTACATCCACGAAGAACTTTTCAGGCAAGATGCCATGCATCCCCTGGCAGGGGGAAGCCGACCGCGTGATGTCTTCGTCCACGAATTCTTCCTCACCGGTCTCGAACAGCCGGCCCGCGATCCCTTCTCCCTTGCGGCGGATCAATGGGCCAGTGACCCAGTCCTCCCGGCTGGCGGCCAGCCGCAACAGGACCTCAGTAAGCGGCCCCGCACCTTCCTGGACCTTATCCAGGATCCGGATGTTGCCGTCGCATTCGCCCAGGCCGGCGCGAAGCGCCACGAAAACCTGTTCCCGGAGTTCCTTCAAGGACGACATTTGCAGGATGCCTGAGTAGAGATCTATCAACACCTGGGTCCGCTTGCCCTCCTGATTCTCGAACAGGTAGCCGGCAAGGCGCGAGCAGGCCGCCACGGCGATCTGCTCGTCGTCCACGCTGAAGCACTGCCGCAGGGAGCCGGTCAGCCGCAGAACGCCGAGTACCTCGTCGCCGACGGCGATGGGGACCGCCAGGTAGGCCGGCCACTGCTGATTGCTGCTCGTGGTGTCGGGGACTTTGTTTTTCGGCTTCAGGTCCTTGTCGATCTCCGCCAGGTCCGCTTCCGTGTAGTGCCGGTTGACCAGGCGCAGCGGGCGGTTCTTCTCCGCCACCCAGCCGGTGAAGCCTTCGCCACGCTCATAGGAGTTTCTGGCGTCGCCGACTCGCTCCGGCTGGGCCGAGTGCGCTTGCAGATCGTAGCGGCCCGAATCCCGGTTGCGGATGAAGACCATCCCCTGAGAAGCGCCGACCATCCGCTGTACCGTTGCCAGGAAACCGCGATAGTCCAGGGAGGAGTCCTCCGTCTGTTTGAGTTGTTTGAACGTCTGCTCCAAAAGGCGAAGGTGCTGATCCACATCAAACATCTTGATCGGGGTGGCGTACTCATCGGCCAGGCGGATCAGTTGCTCCCGCAGTTTGAGGCCATCGGGGCTGTCGTCGCAGACCCCGACGGCATCCCAACTCAAGGAGACAACGCCGATGAGATGGGTCCCGCTCCGCAGCAGAACAGCGGCGGCCGACCGTGTTCTGTCAGGGGGGACGGGCAGGTGGTGCGCCCCCAGTTGCTGTGTGTCCTCCAGGAAGTAATGCTGCTGGGTGTTGATCGCGTAGGTTGTGGCCCCGTCGTCAGTGAGCAGCGACAGGCACCACTTCTTGAAGTCGGTGGACCACTCGCCGGCAGTTTCCTCGACCGAGAGTTCCGTCTTGTCCGGGTTGAGCATGCATACGGCGACACGATAGGCGCCGCTCATGGCCCAGGCCTTTTCCGCCAGTTCCTTGATAAGTTGGTGTCGAGCATCCGCAGGCTGCGTGTTGGCAAACCGCGTGGCCCAGTCCGGCGGCGGGGCTGCGGACTTCTGCGGCCGGAGCGAGTAATTTTCGGAGACTAATACACAGGCGGCCTCGACCGCCGCCCGCTCCGCCAGCGCCTCAACTACGGCAACCAGATCCAGGTCGAACGGGCCTTCCACTCGGCGGTGCAGGCACAGGATGCCCAGGATTTCGTTCCCCACCTTGAGAGGGACCTTGACGCACCCTTTCAGTTTCCTCAGGAAGGCGTGGTACTCCTGCCATTGCTCTTCTCGGTAGCGGGTCTTCAGCTTGGTCGTCATCGCGATTTGGTAGTCCGGATCCGACTCCAACCGGGGGACGACCGCCGTTTCTCCGGTGCGCAGCACGCGCCCCGTGACCCCAGCGTCAGACGGGATCTGATAAGGAAGCCTTTCCGTGCCCTCACCATGCCGGGCAACCACCTTGAGCCAGCCGGGAGCATCCACGTTTAAGAGGGAGATGTCCCCATCATCGCAGCCCAGCAGCCGGATGCTCTCCTCCAGGATGAGGGCCAGGCGCTGCTTGTACTTCTTGACCTCGGTGAGCCGGGAGTTCAGCCGGCCCAGCACCTCCTCCGTCCGGCGCTCGCGCAACGCGAGCAGGGTTTCGGCCGCGGCGTCGGCCAGCATGCGGAGGGACTCAAGTTCCGAGTTTTCGTGGGGGATCCTCTGTCGGGAGTGAATGCGGATGACGGCCAGCAGCCGGTTCTCCGTGCGCACGGGGGCCAGCACTTCGCCGCTCTCCCGCTGGATGGGGTCCGAACGTCCTTCCTTAATCCAGTCCTGAATCCGGCGGCATTCTTCCGAGAGCCCCAGTTCTGGCCAAACCAGGACAACCACCTCCTGGGCCGATGTCACGCCGAAAACCTCCACACTCTCGCCCGGGACCATGATTTGCAGAATGGCGCAGACGTTCGGCCAGAGGTTCGCGAGAGTTGCCGCTTTGAACAGCTCCACGGCCAGCCCGACGTAATTCGAGTGAAGCACTTCCCCGAGATTCTTGGCTGCCAGTTGCTGAACCATCCCTCGGGTGAGGGTTATCGCCTCGTCCGTCATGGCCGGGGAACGATCATAGGCTTCCAACAGGTCGGACACCGGCAGAGAGAGGCGAGTTGCCAGTTGCTGCAACCGGGTCTTGGCTTCGGGCTGCACCTGCCCATCACGGACCCGGTGGGCGCCACACAGCAGCCATCCCAGCAACTGGCCGCCGGCATGGACCGGCACGGCGATATGTGCTAGCTCTCCGGCACAATACCGAATCTCCGCCTCTTGCGTGCTGTACCCTTCCCCTTGAGGCCACAAGCAGCTGTTGCAAAGTTTGCGGCCCTCTTCACAACTGTTGATCAGATGGCAGATGGGAGCCCGATTCTTCGACTGGGCTAGCGTGGCGCCATTGGGGTCGATGAACCGCACATGCAGCGGGAAGAGTTCCGCGATCTGATTGACCAGATGACCAATCTCCTCATTTCCGGCAAGCATGGCGATCCATCCTTTGGTGGTCAGGTGACTCATTGGACTGCCTGGGGTATTCCTCAGAATGTTCGGGTCGATGGACGGTCTGGCTGGGCGGGGTAAATCCTCGCCCCATAGCTGTAGCTTGCTTGCGGTGTGTTTTCCGCATCTGAATCATTTTCAAATAGCACACTTCGTGCCGGCCAGTTTTTTTCGTGACACGAACTGCCCCCGGCCCAGCCGTGCAGCCGGATCTTTTTATTAAATCACTCTCCCGACTGCACTTGTGACATTTTGCTTTGTGAAGCCTCTTCGCAAGCCTTCGGCCGAAGCACTTATTCCGCTCCTGGAAAGTGGCATTCCACGAGCAGAAATGCTTCAGGAAAAGCATTTCTGCTCGTGGAATGCCAAGAGCAGGATCCCGACCTCGCCTACCGTCGATGACTGGCCCGAATAAGGGGTCAAACCCCGAACCAGGACTGTTAGGAATCCAACAAGGTCGCGATTCCTTCTTTGACAAGCCGGTGTCCCATCGCCCTTTTGCCTCACGCCCCGGATGCGGTGTAGGTATCGATTGCGGCAGCGGACGCTGGCCAGCGAGAACTTTCGCACGACAGGACGTACGCACGGGGAACTGTTCACCCTGGCGACCAGGCCGAGGGCCAGGAAACGAAAGCGTTCTCGATGAGGTAAGTCACCCTTCTGCGCACCGCGACCGATTCCGCTGCCCGACCGGGGGTGTGGGGCTTTGCAACGCATTAGCCTAAACTGGAAAGCTGGAGAAGATAGGTAGCCGCCTACCTTCCCCAAATTACCGTTTTCGGCTAATGCGTTGCAAAGCCGGGGTGTGGCGGCGTGGGAATGAAACGAATAAAGTTCGATGTTACCGGATGCACGCTGCGCCGAGGAGCACCAATTCCTCCGGGCCTCCATATTCCTCTATCTGCCTCTGAGGGACGTGTGCTGCAAGGGCGACGCCAGTTCGACCTTCACCCCGCCCGGATCTTTTCTCGACCACCGTCACAGCCAGCGACGGCAGCACCAGCGCCAGCGCACCCTTCTGCTGGACCGTCCAGGGCCTCGTCCAACTCACCAACCCCGGCGACCGGGCCAGCACCGAGGCGCGGTCAGGAGGATCTCCAAAGGGAGCGAAAAAAGGGTCGGACCCCGAACACCTCTGTCTGGGGTCTGACCCGAATGTCGCTGTTCTGTAATTCAGTTTTCCCCCAAGTGCTGTGATCCCTTGTAGTTGTGGATTTTGCGATCCTTTCTTCAGCCGATGGATTCGCGCGCACCTTCTCCGCGAACACCAGAATCTTTTTTGCTTTCTGGTACCCCTGCGGGCGTTTGGCTCTGGCCACGAAGCCTTCCTCGCCTACGTTACCAGTATTGAGGCCTTCCTTGCTCCCACCGCCGCTTGACGATGGAACAAGGACGGCCTCATGCCATTTTATCCCCCTTCATCCCCCTGTCTATCCTTCGAGGCCGCTCTCGCTCCTTTTGTCATGGACGAGGGTCTCCCCTTCGCCGACGTTCTCCCCGCCGAACAGGTCGAGCAGGCCTGCCAGGGCGAAGGGGTCTCCTTCGGCACGGACGCCGACTCCGTCTACACGCCTGTCATCACCCTGTGGACTTTTCTCTCTCAGGTCCTCAGCGGCGTCAAGGAGAAATCCTGCCGCGCCGCTGGGCTGCGCGTGATGGTCCTCGTCGTCGCCCTGGGACGGGGTTCCTGCTCGGCCGACACCGGCATGTATTGCCGGGCACGCGCCAAGCTCACCGTTCCTCTGCTCCGCCGGCTGACTCATGAGGTCGCCGAGCGACTGCAACGGGCCGTCCCCAACCAGTGGCTGTGGAAAAACCGCGACGTCTATCTCGCCGACGGCACCACCGTCACGCTGCCCGACACGGAGGCGAACCAGGAGGCCTATCCGCAGCCGCCCGGGCAGAAGCCCGGCCTGGGGTTCCCCATGATCCGCATGGTCGTGTTGCTGTCCCTGGCGACCGCCCTACTGAACGGCATGGCTCTGGGACCCTACGAGGGCAAGGAAACGGGCGAAACGGCCTTGCTGCGCGAGTTGCTGGACCGGTTGCATCCGGGCAGTGTGCTGCTGGCGGATCGGTACTTCTGCTCGTACTTCATGGTGGCGTTGCTGCTGGAACGGGGCGTGGACGTGGTGTTTCGGCTGCATCAGCGGCGGCATACGGATTTTCGGCGTGGCCGTCGTTTGGGGCGGGACGATCATATCGTGGACTGGAAGCGTCCGCCTTGTCCGGAGTGGATGGACGCGGAAACCTTCGCACGCATGCCCCGGGAGTTGAGAATCCGGGAGGTGCGTACGCGGATCGAGACGCCGGGCTGCCGGGTCGAGAAACTGGTAGCGATGACGACGCTGTTGGATGGGGAGGAGTACAGTCGCGAGGAAGTACTCGATCTGTACCACGAGCGTTGGCATGTGGAAGTCAACCACCCACACTGCCGCTCAAGCGAGTTTAGGCTGTATCAGCCAGTCGCTGCGGCCTAGAATCAAACCAGCAGCCCTGCTGCAACTGGCTCAGTGCTGTCAGACCCT
>JBBSDR010000379.1:0-6432 GCA_038240465.1 Gemmatales bacterium | reverse complement strand
CGTTCGCCGCGCCGCTGATGGTCCAGTGAGTGTCACCCAATTATAAGAGGGGTAGGGGATGCTGACGTACAAGGCAATGTACAAATTCCTCGATGAAGGGATTCATGCGGAGGTTCTCGATTTTCCAGGAGTCATCACTTGTGCGGCCAACCTGGACGAAGCCCGGAGGCTCCTGGCGAGTGCGTTGACAGACATGGCCGAGACCAACTTGCTTGCTGGCGAACCGCTTCCGATGCCCGATCCGGCCTCCACGGACCCGGATGCTGATATTGAGGAACCGATTTACCTCCTCCTGACGGCGGCATCTCGAGTGACTGTTGTTCCCCAAGGTTCGGTTGCATGAAACGGCGTGAGTTGTTGCGACACCTCAAGCAGCATGGGTGTTGCTTTGTGCGGGAAGGCAGCGATCATTCGATCTGGGAGAACCCAGCCCTGAAGCATCGCAGTGCCGTCCCACGCCATCGCGAAATACCGGAGTACACCGTAGCCCTGTTCCAGACCTGGCTGGACGGGGAAACGTTGGCCCCGGAACGGGTGACGCCCACCGAGCCGGTGATCGTCGTCGATCCATCCGTACCGCCAGGACATCCTCGATGCGGCGCTGAACCTGTTCGGGGAAGAATCCGTGGCTGTCATGTGGAAGGATACCAGCGGGCTGTCCGAGACGGAACTGGCCGACCTGGGCTTCTGTAAGATTGCTGGCAGTGAACTGATTTTCCGCCATTCGGCCCTGCGGACCCCCTTCCATAATGCGCACCCGACCGGCCAGAACACCCACGACGCCGTGGCCGAGCCGGAACATGAAGAGTGGGTCATGCAGGAATGGAAGAAGTTTCAGGGAGTCATAACATGACCACCGTACAGCCAGGATGCTACAGGCACTGCAAGGGTAACGAGTACACCGTCATCGGCGTGGCGCTGCACAGCGAAACCCAGGAAGAACTCGTCGTTTACCGTCAGGAATACGGCGACCATGGCCTGTGGGTGCGCCCGAAACAGATGTTTCTGGACACAGTGACGATTGATGGTCAGTCCGTACCTCGCTTTCGATATGTTGGAGGCAATGAATGAACGCCGATCCCTTGCCCAATCGCAAGATGTCCGAGATGATTTCGGAACTGGCGGCACCCTTCATCAGCGAGGGCAAAACGCCCAAAGAGAAGCATCATCGCCTGACCGCCGCTTGTAGCGCCTGGAATATGGCCTGCGGATCGCCCGAAGTTCGACGGCAGCAGCTTGAACAATACGTCGAAGGATACCGGCAAAACAATCCGGCAATCTCTCCAAGCGATCTTGCCAGCGTCCGCAAGGTCATGGAGTCGCTGATGGAGCGGAAGCTGGAACTTTTCCCGGATGACAAACGGCAGATCGTCAGTGCCAAAATCGTGATGGCCGGCAAGGACTACCGCATCGTAGTCGCATCGGCCACGTTGTAGTGATGGCAAGGCTCGATTCGTGATAGGTGAATCCCATGTTGCTCGAACCCCAGGATGTCGAACTGTTCTTCAAGCTGCACCGAGCACTGATGTTCTTCGTGAATCAGCGCCTCAAGGTGGTGCCCGATGATATTGCGAATGCCGACGCATTCGCCGCCCTGTCGCCGAAAGTGCGACTCACAGTCCGTGACGCATTGAACGCAAACGTCGATCTGATCGAATCCTTTGTTGATGAAAATCCGGCTCACCTGTCGGACGACGAACTCGACATCGTGCGTTCCTGGCGGCATCTCGTGACGGGCAAGTTCTACGTTTTCCGGGAACTGGCGAAGTACACTGCGTTCCTCACGACGACCAACCCAGCCATCGCCTACGGCGTCCTGGCGCTTTCGCAACCGTTCGAGGAACTGATCGGCCCCTACCTACCGGTCCTGACGCAGACGGTCCTGCTGCCCTTCAAGGGCGCGATCGTCTACGACGGCTTGATGAGCAGCTACAACATTTCCTTTGGCTCCGGCGTTCGCTGAACGAGAGTTTCAAGGAGGCCAAGGCACGGCACGGGATCGTCACGTCGCTACCAATGTCGGACGAGCCGATGCCTGTGAAAGCGCCGAAAGCCAGGCCGGTGCCGAATCCGCCGTCAAGAGAGGAAAAGGATGAGGTTCTGCACGTCATCATCGGATTGATCGGCCAGTTTTGCCAAGAGCATTTGAACGAAGAGTATGCCGTGCTTTGCCGCAAGCTGGCTGAGAAGCTGGGCCGCAAGCGCCCCTCGCCCTTGCTCCAAGGAAGCCCAAACGCCTGGGCGAGCGGAATCGTGCGGGCCGTGGGTGGGGTCAACTTCCTGCACGACAAGAGCCAGACGCCCTATATGCGGTCAACCGACATCGACCACTATCTTGGCACCAGCCCAAGCAGCGGGGCGGCGAAGTTGGCGGCAATCCGCAAGATGCTGAAGATGTACCAGCTTGACCCCAACTGGACCTTGCCGAGCCGTCTGGAGGACAACCCGATGGTGTGGATTCTTCAGGTCAACGGCTTCATGGTTGACGTTCGCCATGCTCCCAGGGAAGTGCAGGAGATTGCCTTCAAGAAGGGGTTGATTCCGTACATCCCTGCGGATCGGCAGCGAGGGGAGTGACCAATGGCAAAGAAATCGAAATCGCCATCCCCCTTTGAGGGGCGCTGGCGCATCGTCTTGATGAGCGCCTGGGACGAGGAGTACATCGACGAGGAGGAAGAAGGCTTCTTCGAGTTCGATGAGAAGGGCAGCGGCGATTTTCATTTCGGCTACGTCCAGGGGCACATGGACTGTCGGCTGACCACACGAGACGGAGTGCCAGCCGTGGAATGGACCTGGGACGGCAACGACGAGATGGACCCAGCGCAGGGCGGCTGCGGGACTGCTGGAGCGGGTGCTGGCGGGCAGTCCCTCGGCGGAAGCGCGGGTTCGGATCGAGAGGTTGCTGAATGGGCGCAAGGACAGAGAAGGCCAGACGGCACGGGTCGAAAGGGCCGTCCGGGTGCTGGAGTACGCAGAGTCGCCCGAGGCGAGGAAGTGCCTGGAAGAATTCGCGAAGGACGGAGCGGACGCGCGACTGCGCGAGGCGGCCAGTGCGGTACTCAAGAGGCTCGACTCGGCCAGAAAATGATCGACAGTTGACTCCCGATCCATTCAAACACTATGCAAGCAGTCCGCATGTTGTGATAATAGGCAATTGACCCCGCCGACTCGCCTCCAACCGGGAATGGCGTTCCATGAAAGCCGTCCTGCTCGCGGTGCCTCTCATTCTTCTGACGCTTCCCTCCGCTCGCAGCGGAGCTGAGCCACCACCCCCGGTGGCCCGCAAGCCCGACGATCCGGTCCGCACATTCCTTACCAAGCATTGTCAGGAGTGCCACTCCGGCGAGAAGCCGAAGGGCGACTTCAGCCTGGACAAACTCGCCCCCGACTTCGAGAACGCGGCGAACCGGGATCGCTGGCTCGCGGTGTTGAAGCGCGTGCAGACGGGCGAGATGCCGCCGAAGGCGAAGCCGCGACCGGCGGAGCAGGACGTTCAGGCGCTCGCTCGGTGGATCGACGCGAAGGCTGGGGGGGCCGCCCGGCTCGCACATGGTCGCACAGTTCTGCGCCGCCTCAACCGCGTCGAGTATCAGAACACGGTCCGCGATCTGCTCGGCATTGATGTGGATTTTCAGGAGATGCTTCCCGCGGACGCGTCTGCGAACGGCTTCGACAACATCGGCGAGGCGATGCACGTCTCCTCGTTCCTGATGGATAAGTACCTGGAGGCAGCCGATACCGCTTTGGGCCGCGCCATTGCAAACGGACCGCAGCCGCCGGTGATCAAGAAGCGCTACAGCCTCAAAGATCAGCATCAAGTGAAGCTGATGTCCGAGAGCGTGTTCCGCATTCAGGATGACACCGTCGCACTCTTTAGTTCGTCGGCATGGACGGCGGTTCACATCTACCAGTTCTACCCGCCGGACCGCGGCCGATATCGCTTCCGCATCTCCGCCTCCGGGATTCAGAGTTCCAAGAAGCCGGTTACTTATTGTGTCTCGGTGGCCGGCAAGCGGATGGCCGGGAAGAGCGGCCTGATTGGCTACTACGATGCGCCCGCCGAGAAGCCAAACGTCGTCGAGTTTGTCGAGTTCATGGAGCCGCGGACGACCATCCACCTCCTCCCCTATGGCCTGACGAACGCCCAGACCGTTCACAAGATCGGGGCCGACAAGTACGAGGGACCGGGGCTAGCGGTGCAATTCGTCGAGATCGAGGGGCCGGTAAACGACACCTGGCCCCCCGAGAGCCACCACCGTATCTTCGGCGATCTGGAGCAGAAGCCCTCGCCGGTCTTCAACAACAGCAAGCGCGTCGAGGTCGCATCGAACAACCCCGAGGCCGATGCCGAGAAGATTCTCCGCGCCTTCGCTCGCCGGGCCTTTCGCCGCAGCGTGACCGACGCCGACATGAAGCCGTTCGTCGCACTCGTGAAGAAGAAGCTCGCGGCGAAGCAGTCATTCGAGAAGGCGGTTCGCGTTGGACTCACGGCGATCATGGTGTCGCCGGACTTCCTGTTCCTCCGCGAGAAAGCCGGCAAACTCGATGACTTCGCGCTGGCAGCGCGGCTGTCGTACTTCCTCTGGAGTACGATGCCCGATGAGGAGTTGCTGACTCTCGCCGAGAAAGGGAAGCTCTCACAACCCGAGACGCTTCGCAATCAGGCCGAGAGGATGCTGAAGCACCCGAAAGCGGCAGCATTCACCGAGAATTTCGTCGGCCAGTGGCTGGGCCTCCGCGAGATCGACGCCACCGAACCAAGCCACCTGCTCTACTCCGAGTTCGACCACATGCTCAAGGTGTCGATGATCCGGGAAACGGAACTGTTCTTCGCGGAGGTTTTGAAGGACGATCTGAGCCTGACGAACTTCGTGGCTGCCGATTTCACGATGCTCAATGCCCGACTGGCAAAGCACTATGGCATCCCGGGGTTGGACGGGTTCGCGTTCCGCAAAGTGACGCTCCCGCCGGGAAGCCACCGTGGCGGCGTGCTGACGATGGCGAGCGTGCTGAAGGTGACCGCCAACGGCACGACCACCTCACCGGTCACGCGGGGGGTGTGGGTGATGGAGCGCATTCTGGGAACGCCGCCGCCGAAGCCGCCCGCCGATGTGCCGTCCATCGAGCCGGATATTCGCGGGGCCACGACGATCCGCGAGCAACTCGCAAAACACCGGCAGATCGCTTCCTGTGCGAGTTGCCATAACAAGATCGACCCCCCGGGCTTCGCTCTCGAAAGCTTCGACGTGATCGGCGGCTGGCGCGAGCAGTACCGAACCACCGGGAACGGGGACAGGAAAGATGTGATTGTGGATGGCCGGAGGATGCCTTATCGTATGGGTCTGAAGGTCGATCCTTCCGACGTGATGCCCGACGGGTCGAAGTTCAAGAACATCGACGAGTTCAAGCAACTGCTTCTCAAGGACAAGGACCAGTTGGCCCGCGCTTTGGCCGAGAAGCTGCTGACCTACGCCACCGGCGCTGCCCCGGAGGCTGCGGACCAGGCCGAGATCGAGGGGATCGTGAAACACGATCGCGAGAAGAATTACGGATTCCGCACGCTGGTCCATGAGATTGTGCAGAGCAAGGTGTTTCAGACGAAGTGAGTCGCGTATGCTGGTGGGGGAAGTGATTGATGGATGCCACGACCATGCCCTGGCCCGCTGACATCCTCGAGCGGATGGTGAAAGCCGTGGAAAAAGTTCGCGCGCGGTTATTCCGCACCACCAAGGTACTCGAAAACGCCGGCGTTGCCTATGCCGTCGTCGGAGGCCATGCCGTCGGCGCCTGGGTCGCCAAGATCGATGAGGGCTCCGTGCGCAATACTCGCGACGTGGACATTCTGATCCGTCGCGGCGATCTCGAGGCCGCCAAAGCGGCCATGGAAGCCGACGGCTTCATCTTCGCCAATGCTTACGGCGTGGACTTCTTTCTCGACGGCCCCGACGCCAAGCCGAGCGAGGGCGTGCATCTCCTGTACGCCGGCGAGAAGGTCAAGGACACAGACCCGGTTCCGGCTCCCTCGCTGTCCGAAACCGAGCGAGGTGCCGCGTTCCAGGTCGTCTCCCTGGAACCCCTGGTGCGAATGAAACTCGTCGCCAACCGCGATAAGGACCGGACGCACGTCCGCGACATGATTGGCCTTGGCCTCATCGATGCGACCTGGCCCGCGCGCTTTCCACCCGTGCTGGCCGAACGGCTCCAGTACATGCTGGACACGCCAGGCGGCTGAAAGTGAGACTGCTCCCCTGCACTCGCGCGGCTCGCTGCACCAAGAAATGCCTGAAGAGTAACTTGCGATCATAGGACTCTGATAAAGGTTTAACCCATGCACCTTTCCCGTCGCTCCTTCCTTCGTGCCGCCGGCGTCTCGCTCGCACTGCCGCTGCTGGAAGTCCATGCCATCGGCGCGCCGGCCGCCAAGACGCCGCG
>JBBSDR010000378.1:0-6441 GCA_038240465.1 Gemmatales bacterium | reverse complement strand
GAACGATGGCCGACGTCGGCCGTGCAGATGCAGGGCTTGCCCGTGCGGATGCCGTCGAGGAAGTTCTGCATGTGGTTGTCCGACACATAGAGCTTCGTCGCGTTCTCCGACAGTTTCTCTTCGAGCAGTTTCGGATCGCTGGCCGTGATGATGCCGCGGCTGACGAAGATCCACTTGTCGTCCTCGCCGACGAACAGGATGCCGTTGCCGTGGCCGACCGGCTTGCCCTTCTTCTGCGTCGTCTCCTTGGGATCGATCGCGTCCTTCAGCCGATCGTCCGAGCAGATGACCTTCGCGCCGTTGGCGTAGGTGTAGGTGATCTTGAATTGGGGATGGCAGTCGTAGCGGTTCTTCTCCTTGGGCGGCGCCGTCCCTTCAGCCTCGATGGCGACCGGACCGCTGTTGTCCATGCCGAGGCCCCACTGGGCGATGTCATTGTGATGCGCGCCCCAGTCTGTCATCTTGCCACCTGAATACTGATACCACCAGCGGAACTCGTAGTGACAGTTGGTGAAGGCGTGATTGTCCTTCTTCACATAGAGATAATCGACCTCGGGAGTCGGCCCGAGCCACATGTCCCAGTTGAGCGTCTTGGGTACGTCGGCCTTGGCGATCTCCGGCGACTGAGGGTTGCCGCCGATGCGTGTTTCGACGCGCTTGACCTTGCCGATTCGGCCGTTGCGGACCAGCTCGCAGGCCAGGCGGAAGCGGGCGTCGGAACGCTGCTGGCTGCCGACCTGGAACGTCTTGCCCGTCTCCTTGGCGACCTTGGTCAGCAGGATGCCTTCCGCGATGGTCAGCGTCAGCGGCTTCTCGCAGTAGACGTGCTTGCCCTTGCGCATGGCCTCGACGGCGACCTGGGCGTGCCAGTGGTCCGGCGTGGCGATCAGGACGGCGTTGATGTCCTTGTTGTCGAGCAGGACGCGGAAGTCTTCGTACTTCTTCGGATCGCCGCCGACCTGCTTGGCCGCGCGGTTGAGATGGTCCTTCTCGATGTCGCAGACGGCGACGATCTCGACGCCCTTCTTGCCCTTGGCGTCGCCCATGATGGCCAGACCGCGGCTGGCGGGCGAGCCGATGCCGATGCAGCCGACCGTGATGCGGTCGGCAGCCTTCTTGTTCTCCGTTTTCTTCTCCTCATCGGCCGCGATCACCCGATTGGCGTACCAGGCGGGCAGGCCGGCGCCGATGGTGAGAGCGGCGAGGGAGCGCTGAAGGAAACCGCGACGCGAGAGGTTGTTCGTGAAGTCTTCTGGCATGGGGAGAGTCTCCTGGGAAATAGTACCAGCCCCGAGCGCGAGCGAGGGGTGTTGCGGGGTCAACCCCTCGCTTGCGCTCGGGGCTGGCCACGTCGTTACATCAATCCGGAAATTGGTTTTCCATGATAAATGTGATGCGGACGATCGAGCGCGTCGTGCCACATCAGCGTCGGCGGAATGCCGAGCGCTTCGTAGATGGTCGCGGCCATGTTCTCCGGCGTCTGCGGATCGGTTGCGGGATGGCCGCCGATCTTGTCCGACGAGCCGACGACGGTGCCGCCCTTGACGCCGCCGCCCGCGAAGAACACCGTCTGCACGGCACCCCAGTGATCGCGGCCCGGCTGCTTGTAATACTGCTGTAGATGCGTGATCTTCGGCGTCCGGCCGAACTCGCCCGCCATGACGATCAGCGTCGAATCGAGCAGGCCGCTCTCCTGGAGGTCGTCGAGCAGGGCGGACAACGCCTTGTCGGTCGGCGGGAAAAGCTTGTCTTTCAGGTGCGGAAACGCCTCGCCGTGAGTGTCCCAGGTTTCGTTGTTGCCGAGGTTGACCTGCACCATGTTGACGCCGGCCTCGATCAGCCGGCGGGCCATCAGCAGCGACCAGCCGAACGAGTTGCGGCCATAGCGGTCCTGCACCTTCGGTTCCGCGCGGGTCACGTCGAACGCCTGGCGCATCTTGGCGCTGGTCAGCATGGCGACCGTTCCCGCGCGGAAGCGATCGTAGTTCTCGATAGCAGCGGTGTGTTCGAGATCGCGCCGCTGCTCATCGATGTGCTTGAGAAGCGAGAGCCGGTCGTCTAGCCGGCCGGCGATGCCTTCGGACAGGGTCAAGTTCGGCGCCTGAAACGTCTTCTTCGCTTCCTTGCCGCGTGTCTGGTGATCGAAACTGTATTCGGGATAGGCGCCGTAGCCCATGGGATCGAAGGGCGATGCCTCAATGAACCAGGGATCGCGCTGCCGGCCCATCATGCCGGCGAACTGTCCGGGAAGGACCCGCCCGGAGAAATGAACGAGCCGATCCGGCAGCACGGCGGCGGGCGGCAAGTTGTTGCGCTGGCGCGTGACGGCAGCGGCGATGGCAGCGATGGAGGGCCAATCGTTGGGCTTCGGCATCGACGGGCTGAAGCCCGGCGGCAGTTCGGTTCGGCCCGAGAGCATCATCATGTGGCCGGCCGAGTGATCGTTCGACGGATGCGTCAGCGAGCGGACCAGCGCCCAGAACCGGCTGCGTTTGGCGAGTTGCGGCAGGTGTTCGCAGATTTGCAATCCGGGCGTCTGGGTGGCGATCGGCTTGAATTCGCCGCGAATCTCGGCCGGGGCATTGGGCTTCATGTCGAAGCTGTCCTGCTGGGCGAGTCCGCCGGAGAGGAAGATATACAGGACGGCCTTGTGCGGTTTGACGGACGGCTGTGCGGCGCGGAGGGCGGCGAGGTGATGGCTGCCGAGACCGAGCAGGCCAATGCCGCCGGCCTGGATTGCGAAGCGGCGGCTGATGAGCGGATGCTGGAATCCGTGGCTGGCAGGTTTCATGGCGCTCCTCTGATTCGCGAGCCGGAGGCGCTCGAAGGCAGGATGCAGTTGCATCAAGCGTATCAGCGAGACGAGGCTTCGCCAATTGAAATCCGCCCCTGGTTTGCTCGCCGGGCAGCCTGCCATTCTTTTCTGGCCATGCGGAGTGTGCGAGGGCCGCGCCGGTGTCGGCGTTGCAGCGCTGAGCGAGAACGAGTATCGTACTGCTCAACGTCTGAAGGAGGATTACTGGTTGTATGCAGTGTTCATCTGCGCCGGCACGCCTGAACTGCACCCCGTTCGCGACACGGCACGTCTTGGCCGGCACTGGTAAGCCCCTTCCCCATCCGTCAGTTGAATGAAGGCCATGCACAGGGCCGAGGGATTCGGGAAGCCGCGGGCGCCGAACTGCTCGAAGATGCCGATGACGGAAACCTTATTGCTGACGGCATCGATCAGGACGTGATCGCACAGCAGGATGGCCTTGCACTTGGGGGGCGGCTTGCGCATTTCGTTCTTCGCCATGTTGTCCTCGTTGAGGCGAGAGAGGGATATGTGATTCTCGCTCGTCTCGGAGAGGAACTCAAGAATCTTCCATTACCATCGAGCAGGGGGCGATCAGGAAGGGACGAGGGGGCGGATGAAACTGATGTAGGTCACGTTGGTTCCCGGGTCGGTGTACGCTTGATGGAACTGGTGAAAGTGGAACCGTTCATAGAGCTTGATGGCCGCCTGGTTCTCCGGATGAACGTACAGCCCGACGGCAGGCGGGTTGCCAGGCCATGCCCCGGCCTCATCTACGAGTTGGCGCAGAATCTGCGACGAGTAGCGTTCCTCTAACTCCACATTCTCGGGCTTCCCCCAAAATTCCCGCCGAATCGCCACGGCAGGAATGAGAACAACCGCTGTCCGCTTCGAGGTTGGCTCGGGATAACGCCAGTTTGTTGGTCCCAGCGAGCCGAAGCCCACGATGTCGCCGGCCTGATTGAAGTACAGCCAAACCTTGGTTCCCTTGACGATCACTGCCGAGGCTTCGTTCTGCAGCCAGCCGGCAAGCTCAGACTGATAGCTCTCACTGCCACAATCGAAGTTGCCGATGTCGGCCAGCATTTCCGGCTGAAATTCAACCGCAGTCAACTGGTCGTGCATGCTCTACCCCCGAAACGAAAGAATCCCTCGCGAATGGTTCGGGAGGGATCCAGCAGCAAAGCATCAGGAAGGCTTCCGCAACGCGCGATACTCCTCCAACGACATCACTTGCATCTTCGAGCCGGTCAGCGGCGGAGGCGGGTTGGTCTTCGCCTCTTCAAGGATGCGATCCAGTTCGGCCCCCGCTTCCGGCGTCAGCGTCATCTCGCGCAAGCCAACGGCCCGGGACAGCGAGGGTGACTTCCAGGCCAGCAAGGCCTTGCGGCCTTCCTCCGCAGTCAATCGAAGATCGGCTGCTCCTTCGACACGGCCAAGGGACCGCTCCAGTTCCGCGATGCGTTCGCGCAGGGCCTGTTCGGTGATGTCGAGCCACCATGCCAGCCTCAGTTGATGATCCCGATCGTCCTCCTTCGAGAACGGGACGACTCCGCGAAACACCTGTTCGCGCCAGTGTTCCTCTCGTTCGCGCAGGAAACGGCGGACCGCCAGTCCGAAGGCGATGGCTTCTTCCCAGTCCCGGCACTCCATCGCTTCGTGGTGGTCCTGCTTCCAGGTTTCCTCATAGGCTTCCAGTTGCCGGCTGACGGGAGACCGTCGAAGTGCGGCGAACGTCATGGGAGCCTCCTTTATGAATCTCGATCCGTTGAGAACTGTGGATACTCTGTATCCACCAGCACGACAAGCAGACCCTTCTGGCCGCGCTCGTCTTCAAGAGAAAATCGAGAATTTTTCGAGCTTGAATACATCAGCACTATAAGCAGGCATACCTGGCCTGTCAATTGGTTCAGGCCAGGTGTTGCCGCTGATTACGCTCGGAATGGCGCCGCTCCAGAACGCCACGTTCCGCGCCGCTCTCTTCGGACAACTGGGAAGCGACTTGCTGGAAATCCCGGCGACCGCCGACATCATCGGCAAGAACAACTTTTGCACAGGCTTCCAGCCTGTGCTACTGCTTTCAGTGTTGTCGCGGGGTCGCGGTGATGGAACAATAGGCAGCATGAATCCCATCACCTTTGCGCTGCGCAAGCCGTGGACCATCCTTGTCGCCGTCGTCGCGCTCGTCGGCGGCAGCGCCCTGGCCCTGTCGCGGATGAGGATCGACATCTTCCCCGATCTAAACCTGCCCGTCATCTATGTCGCTCAGCCCTATGGCGGCATGGACCCCGCCCAGATGGAAGGACTGATTACCAACTACTACGAGTATCACTTCCTCTACATCTCCGGCATCCATCACGTCGAGTCGAAGAACATTCAGGGGACAGCCCTGATGAAGCTCTATTTCCATCCCGGCACCAACATGGCCCAGGCGATGGCCGAGACCGTCAACTACGTCAATCGCTCGCGCGCCTTCATGCCGCCCAATACCGTCGCGCCCTTCATCATGCGCTTCGACACCGGCAGCGTACCCGTCGGCTACCTGGTTCTCGCCACGAAGAACCCAAACCGGACCGTCGGCGAGATGCAGCGCATGGCCCTGTTCGACGTCCGGCCCATCTTCGCCACCCTGCCGGGCGTCTCCGCGCCGCCCCCATTCGGCGGCAGCCAGCGCACCATCGTCTTCAAGGTCAACCCAACGCTGATGGACTCCAAGGGCGTCTCGCTCAAGGACGTCATCACCGCCCTGAGCGACGGCAACGCCATCAGCCCCTCGGGGAATATCGTCCTCGAAGACAAAATGCCCATCGTCCGGATCAACGCAGTACCATCGAATCCGCAGGACCTGGCCAACATCCCCATCCGGCCCGGTTCGAGCGTCTGCCTGCGCGATATCGGCGAGATCAAGGACGCGACCGACATCCCGACCGGCTACGCTCTCGTCAATGGCCAGCGGACCGTCTACATGCTCGTCACCAAGCGAGCCAACGACTCGACGCTGTCGGTTGTCAACGAGGTCAAGAAGAACCTGTCGCGCATGCAGAAGGCCCTGCCCGAAGACATTGACATCAACTTCGAGTTCGATCAGTCGCCCTACGTCACCCGGGCCATGTGGGGCGTCGGCCTGGAAGGAACACTCGGCGCCTGCCTCACCGGGCTGATGGTGCTGCTGTTCCTGCGCGACTGGCGCAGCGTCCTTGTCGTCGTCCTCAACATCCCGCTCGCCCTCCTCGGCGCGATCGTGGCGCTGTGGCTGTCCGGCCAAACGCTCAACCTGATGACGCTCGGCGGATTGGCGCTTGCGGTCGGCATCCTTGTCGATGAGGCCACGGTCGAGGTCGAGAACATTCACGCGCAGATGGCACGCACCGGCAACATCGCCTGGGCCGTGCGGCTGGGGAACGCCGAGACGGCGGTGCCGCGCTTGCTCGCCATGCTCTGCGTCCTGGCCGTCTTCTTGCCCTCGTTCCTGATGCAGGGCGCTGCCCGCGCCCTATTTGTGCCTCTATCGCTGGCCGTCGGCTTCTCGATGGTCACGTCCTATTTGCTATCCAGCACGTTCGTCCCGGTGCTGTCGGTCTGGCTGCTGCGACATCAGCATCCGGGGCCGGAGTCAAAGAGCCGCTGGTCCTTCGCCGCAGTGCGCG
>JBBSDR010000377.1:0-6444 GCA_038240465.1 Gemmatales bacterium | reverse complement strand
TATTGGAGCGGAAAAATTTCGATATCAAGGACCTCAAGCCATACCTGAAGGATGAACTGCCAGATCGTCGTGCTCTTGCAGGGTTGCTTTTGGCCGCAAGAGGGTTCGAGGCAGATAGAGCAGAGGCAGTTCAGTTGCTGAAGGATCGCTCGCCATCGGTTCGTCTACGAGTGTGCCAGGGCCTGATTGCTGGCGGAGATAAGCGAAGTATCCACCCCCTGATCCAGTTACTAGACGTAGACTCATTGGCCGTTGCGTGGCAAGCAGAGGAGTTGTTGCACTTTGTCGCACGGAACGACGGGCCAAGAGCGTGTGTGGAGTCGGGGAAGCCAACCACACGACGCGAGGCGGTGGAGGGGTGGAAGAAATGGTGGGACGAGCGAGGGAAGCACATGCCCCTGGGAAAGGAATGGCTGGGGAAGCGAAGCCCGAGACTCTGTCTGGTCACATGTGGTCAGCGAGAAGGAAAGGGAGTCGTTGGGGAAGTCGGAATCTACGGAGGCAACGGCACACGGCGATGGAGTTGGCAGACGACCTCGGAGATAGAGGATGCGCAAGTCCTGGAGGGAGATCGTTTCTTGCTGGCGGAGCGAGTGGATGAATTGGTTGCTGACAAGCTCGGCCTTGAGGACATCATCAGCGAGCGGACTCCCGAAGGCCATCTGGTAGCAAAGTCGGCGATTCCCTTTGGAACCCAGGCGATGCGTTGTGTCCGGTTGGGGAATGGTTGGACTTTCATTTCTCGAGGTGAGGCATGGCTGCGTCTTGACTCGACGGGGAAAGTCGCGTTTCCAAAGAACAAGGAAGGCCGCCCCGCGATTGAGGGAGCCAAATTGGGCTGCGCGACCCTGCTTCCAAATGGGCGAGTGTTGGGGGTCCGTTCGTACAAACCGGCCGAGTTGGTGGAGGTGGATCTTCTCACAAATAAGACACTCCACTGCATTCCGTTGCCAGAGGTACGAGCGTCCTTGGAGAGATGTCAGATCGAAGCGACTGGATCCCCGAGGTACCTCCTTCTTGTACCCGCTTCCGGGGAGTTTCTGGAAGTTAACCGAGAAGGCAGAATTGAGTGGCGTCGAGAGGCGAAGGATTTTACCAAGGTGAGTCCACTGCGTGGAGGTAATCTCCTGGTGGCTGATCGGGAGAGAAGTTGTGTCGCCGAAATCACGCGGAAGGGCAAAGAACTCTGGAGAACGGAGCGGCTTCGGACTGTACTCCGCGTGCGCCCATGCTTTTCTCTTCTGAGTGTCGGCTTTCCAAAGTCCGGGGACGAATAACAACTCTCACCTGCGCTGGTGGGAAGGGTATCATGTGAAAGGAGTTTTCACCATGTTCTCGACGATTACGAGCAAACTCAGCAAATTGTTCCACAGGGTCAACCGAGAGAGGAGAGGCCTTCCCCGCACTCGCCTATGCGTGGAACTCCTCGAGGATCGGTGTCTTCTCGCAGCAAAAGGGTTCTGAACTGGTGCCGTAAGTGACAATTGGTTCGATGTCAACAATTGGCAACTTGTCGCAGGGAGTGACAACCGAACCCCGACTCAGGATGGGGACAGTGCCATCATCAGAAATACCGTTACGGGATTCGGCGCACCGAAGAACAACCCCTTAATCCGAACACAACCTATCACACTCACGACCCTCTCCGTAGAAGGAGCGAGTAACATCACGATTGATGCGTCTAACCAAGCGATCTCCGTCACCAAGAATTTTCGCATGGATTCTGGTGTCTTCAAAGGAGGCATTCTTAATCTCAACGAGAATGTACAAGGTTACTGGGATGGTGGAACGGTCGATAGTGGCAGCTTGAACATCGCTACGATCGCGCCCTTCCGAATCGGCGCGGATCCTCAAGCCCCGGCGAATCCACCCTTGCTGCAAAACGCCAACTTGTGGATTTCCACGAAAGGCAATGTACTCTGGACGGGCGGCAACATCAAGCTCTCCCACTCGCAGGTCCTCAACAGGGGCAGCATGACTGCCGAAGGAATATTGAGCATGGAACTCGCTTCGGCGAGCGACGACAGCAAGTTCACCAACTCAAATTCCTTCGTGTTACGAGAACAGGCTGGAAAAGGCACCTGGGTAATTCTGTACGCAGATTTCTTCCAAGGACACAACCGGGTGGTTACCCCTAACACAACCCTGGAGGGAAGTTCCAGTCTCTGGCTTGTCAATGGCGGAGCTGTTTTTGGCGAAGTTTTTCTTGGCGAAAATTCCCTCCTGCGTATTGCGAGCGGCAAGCCAGTCGAATTTTACAAGATTCTCTTCTCATACGGCCGAGATGCGCAGGGACAGGCTATCGGGTCAGGAGGGAGCATCGAGTTGAACTCGGACGCTACATTTCAGGAATGCACCTTCTCGCGTGGGACGCGTTTAACGGTGGCGGGTGGAACAGCGACTTTTGAAGGAGATAACGCCTTTATCCGTTCAACGAAAACACAAGCAACAACGTTGACACTGCTTTTTGGCCGTATCTTGTTGGAAAAGTCAGGGGATGATCCATCTCTGAGGTTTGCTGGAACGAAGTTCATCTGGGTCTCAGGCAAAATCGCAGGCACCTCGACTGATGCCCCTTCCCCAATCTCTTTTTTTGGTGCCCAAGTAGAATTGGGGAGTTCTTCGTTGTGGAGTAGCTTTATTACCCCGAGACTGGTACTCAATAATGCAGTCTTTCTGCTCGATGGCGGGTCAACCTTGAGCTTTGCTAACGGACTGTTACAGGTGGGGAAGAAGGCGGGGATTAACAACCAACAAGGCGAAATTGACCTGACTGGCACAGGCTCGGTCGTGGACGCCGCGAATGACAAGCATCCATTGATCACAATCGCAAAAGGCAGTACTCTCAAGAAAACGTCTGCCAACACTTTTCGCCTCCTGGGTACAGTCTCGAACAAGGGGACCGTCGATATCACCGCCGGGGTTCTAAAAGCCCCCTACATCAGTTCAGATGGCAAGATCAACGAAGTGGGAACCGGCAAGTTACAAAAGACACTAAACGTTGATGGATTCCTCTCGTTGCACGGCGGCTCACTCTCCAACTCCGGTTCTGGGAACCTGATCGGCGACGTCGTCAACTCGGGCGCAACCGTTTATCCGGGAGGAAATGGTTCGTCTGGCATCTTGTCGATCAGTGATACCACTGGCTCCTACACCCAGCGCCTCGGCGGGACGCTCTCCATCGATATTGCTGGCTCAACTGCGGGTTCCGGTTTTGACCAACTCGCTGTAGGCGGTGTTGCCGTCCTCGATGGGTCCCTGCAAGTCAATCTGGCCAGTGGCTATGATCCCTCTATTGGCACCTCTTTCCAGATCGCCACCTTCGCTTCGCGAATGGGTACATTCCGGTCTGTGAGTTTACCTGTATTCAACTCGAAGCGATTCGACATTCGCTATAACGCCACCGACATCACGTTAGTGGTTATAGCGGATTCCACTCCTTCCTCCCCGACTGTCACCAGCATCAGTTCGACCTCTGGACCAAGTAACGGCGGCAACGCACTCACCATCACCGGCACCAATTTCACGAACGTCCTTGGCGTCGCCTTCGATGGCATTCCAGCCATTGACTATGTTGTGAATTCATCGACCTCAATCACCGTAACTGCTCCTTCACATGCCACCGGTACTATCGACGTTGCAGTGACGAGTTCTGTTGGTACGTCCGCCTCAGGGAGCGCTGACCAATACACATATACCACTGGTACTAGTCCCTCTGCCAGTGCTCTATCTACTAGCGTTGCGGATCCGACTGGTGAGATGACTTATGTTAGCATCACGGGAACCAACTTCTTCGGAATCTCTAGTGTCAATTTTGGCACCGTTCCTGCAAACTGGTTTGTCATCAATTCAGCTACGCAAATTACCGCGCTTGCTCCTGCTCACATCGCGGGAACAGTAGATGTGACGCTTACGAACTACGCTGGTACTTCGTCCACTTCAAGCGCGACTCAAATCACTTACTCCACACCGCCCGCAGCCACTGTGACTGCGTTGAGCGCAAGCTCTGGCAGCAATGCGGGCGGACCCCAGATCACCCTCTCCGGTACCAATTTTGTTGATGTGACCGGCGTTCTCTTTGGTGGCGTGTTCGCTCCTGACTTCACCGTTTCCTCCAGCACATCATTGATCGTGACCGTTCCCGCCAACCTCGCCGGTTCTGTGGATGTCCTCGTCGAGACCCAGAGCGGCGTCTCCGCTTCCTCGTCCTCCGACCTGTACACCTTCCAGGCCGCGCCCCCTCCAGAAGTCACCAGTCTCGGCACAACCTCCGGCACCACCTCGGGCGGCAACCTGATCACGATTTCGGGCAACAACTTCTCTGGAGCCTCGCAGGTATTTTTCGGGTCCATCGCCGCGGACGATGTCACCATCGCCTCGCCGACTACCATCTACGCCGTCGCTCCGGCCCAGTCCGCCGGCACGGTTGATGTCTCTGTCGTCACGCCCTCCGGCAACTCGCAATCTGCCAGCGCCGATCACTACACCTACACCAACGCCTCCTCGCCCACCATCACCGCCGTCACTTCCTCTAGCGTCGGCAGCGGGGGCGGATCGATCGTGACGATCACGGGCGCCAACCTGCGCGGCACGACGGCCATTTCGTTCGGCTCGGTCGCGGCGCAGAGCTTCACGATCCACGATGACAATACTCTGTTCGCCGTCGCCCCGGCCCAGGCCGCCGGCTCGGTCAGTTTGACCATCACCACCTATAGCGGCTCCGTCACCGGCGGTTCCGTCACCTACACCGCCGCCGCCGCTCCCGCCGTCGCCGCCCTCAGCGACACTGGCGGACCAAGCACAGGCGGCTCCCTCCTCACCATCACAGGGAGTGGCTTCACGGGTGCCTCCGCCTTCAATTTCGGCTCGGTGGCAGCCGATTCGTTCTACGTCCTCTCGGATGACACCATCGTTGCCTCCGCTCCTTCCCAGGCCGCCGGGCTGATCGACGTTACCGTGACGACCCCCAGCGGCACTTCGTCCACCTCCTCGGCCAGCCACTACACCTATGCCGCCGCCTCCGCTCCCGCCGTCACCGGAGTCAGCGCGTCGAGCGGCACCGCGGCCGGCGGCACCCTGGTCACCATCACCGGCACAGGCTTCACCGGTGCCTATGACGTCCTGATCGGCGGCCAGTCGGCCAGCGACGTCGTCGTCAACTCCGACACCCAGATCACCGCCCTGACCTCGCCCCACGCCGCCGGTGTCTGGGACGTCGTCGTCCGCACCGACGCCAGCGACTCGCCGCTGTCGTCCTCAGCGCGCTTCACCTATAACTCCGTCAGTGCCGCCAGCATCACCAGCCTGTCCAGCGGCGGCGGCAGCACCGCGGGCGGCACCACCATCACCATCACCGGCACCGGCTTCACGGGGGCCAGCAACGTCCTGTTCGGTACCCTGTCGGCAGCGTCCTTCACCGTTTTGTCGGATACGTCCATCGCCGTCGTCACACCGGCCCAGACCTCCGGCTCGGTCCAGGTTCGCGTCCTGACGCCGGGCGGCCTCTCCCCCATCAGTGGCTCGACCGGCTTCAGCTACTCGGCCGGCACGTCGCCGTCGATCAGCAGCATCGGCCCGACCAGCGGCAACACCGGCGGCGGGACGGTTGTCCGCATCTTCGGCAGCAACCTCACCTCGGCCATCGGCGTGAAGTTTGGGACCACGGACGCCTCCTCGTTCTGGGTTGTCTCCGACAGTGAGATCGATGCCATCGCCCCGCCCCACGCTGCCGGCAGCATCTACGTCAACGTCCAAACCACCAGCGGCTACGGCGGCACCGCCTCGTACACCTACAACACGGCCACACCGAGCATCAGTGGCGTCTCGCCCAACTCCGGGACCGCCGCGGGCGGCGATTCCATCACCATCACCGGCGCCAACTTCTCGGGGGCCACCTCCGTTCTGTTTGGCACGACCAGCGCGCTCTCGTTCAGCGTCCTGTCCGACAATACCATCGTCGCCGTTGCGCCGGCCAACCCCTCGGGGACGGGAACCGTCGATGTCCGCGTGACGGCGCCGGGCGGCATGTCGTCCACGGTCACGGCCGACCACTTCACCTATAACTGGGTGACCGCCTCCGCTCCCAGCGTGACGGGCCTGAGCGTCTCGACGGGAAGCACCGCGGGGGGAACGACGGTCCTCCTGACCGGGACCAACTTCGCGGCGGCCAGCGCCGTGAAGTTCGGCACAACCAACGCGACCTCGTTCACGGTCCTGTCCGACACACAGATCAGCGCCGTGGCCCCCGCCGGCACGGCAGGGGCAACCCAGCGGGTTCGGGGTCCGACCCTTTTTTCGACTTGTTATTTATCAGTCTGCTTTGTTGCTTTGAGGCGGAGCAAGGAGCTCTTGGCCTCTCGGGTAATCCAGCCAGCAGGGTCGCCGCCGACCAATTCCTTGAGGAATTCACGAGAGCTTGAAGTATCGAGTTGCTCGAGCAATTCG
>JBBSDR010000376.1:0-6447 GCA_038240465.1 Gemmatales bacterium | reverse complement strand
GCCGCTCGTCCACCAGCAGCACGAACACGTACGATTCCGGGTGGTTCTTGACGATGGCGTTGGCCATCTTCGAGAGCAGGATGGTCTTGCCGGTCCGCGGCGGGGCCACGATCAGGCCGCGCTGGCCCTTGCCGATCGGCGTGACCAGGTCCATCACGCGCATATTTATCTCGCTCGTCTCGACCTCGAGCTTGAGCCGGCTGTTGGGATGCAGCGGCGTCAAATCGTCGAAGACGACCTTGCGCGTCAGGATGTCGGGGTCTTCGTAGTTGATCGCCTCGACGCGAAGCAGAGCGAAGTAGCGCTCGTTCTCCTTGGGCGGGCGGATCTGGCCGGCGACAACAGCGCCGGTGCGCAGGCCGAAGCGGCGAATCTGGCTGGGCGAGATGTAGATGTCGTCGGGACAGGGCAGGTAGTTGTAGTCGGGGCTGCGAAGGAAGCCGAAGCCGTCCGGCAGGATCTCGAGCGTACCCTCGCCGAACATCAGGCCGTTCTGCTTGACGCGTTCCTTGAGGATCCTGAAGATCAGGTCCTGCTTCTTGAGGCCGGTGATTTCGGTCAGCCCCTCCTCGCGGCCGATCTTCAGCAGCTGGGGCATGGTCATCTGCTGCAGTTCGCTGATGTGCGTGCTGCCGCGCTTGATTTCCTCGTAGCGGTTGTTGACTTCCTCGTCGAAGCCGCCGAATCCCTCCCGGTCGTCGTAGACGCGGCGCGGACCGTTCGGCAGGGTGGCGATGGGTTCTTCGGGAGGCGCGGTCCGGTCCAGGTCGCTGTCGTCGCCGCCGATGACGGCGTCATCGTCCGCCCTGGGGCGAACGGGCCGGCGAATGCTGGAGGGACGAGGCTTGGCTTCTGCCATGGTCGGTCATCTCCTGTGTCAGCTCTCAGACGAAAGCTGACAGCGGTCTGCTGTCTATGATCCAGGGCTGTTCTCCGACACGCGGACGCCCCAGCGCTCGAACAGAGCGAGGAACTGGCGGCGCAGGTCGTCGGGAGAGCCGGCGTTGTTGACGATGGTATTCGCTCGCCGAGCTTTCTCGGTCAAGGACAATTGAGCCTGTTCGCGAGCATCCACCTCCTTTTCCGTCCAGCCGCGCTGCTGGCGAATCCGCTCCAGACGGAGCGCACGCGGCACGTCGATAAACACCAGTTCGTCGCATAACTCGTCCCACCCCGCTTCGAGCATGATGGCCGCATCAATCGCGATCAACGGCACCTCAGGCCGGCGCCGCGCTTCGGCCAGTTCTTCTTGCAGCCGGAGCTTGATCCAGGGATGCACAATCGCTTCCAGCGCGAGTCGCGCATCAGAGTTTGCAAACACAATGCCGCCCAGCTTCCGCCGTTGAATCTCGCCCTGTTCGTCGAGAATTTCCTTGCCGAAGCGCTCGACGATACGCTGTTTCAACTCGGGCTGTCGCAGTGCTTCATGGCCGGCGTCGTCCCCCGATAGCACGACCGCGCCGGCTTCGCGCAGCAGCGCGGCGACCGCGCTCTTGCCGCTGCCGATGCCGCCGATAAGGCCGATTACCAATTGTCGATTGTCGATTGTCGATTGTCGATTGACAGACATCTGTGGCCCCCTCCCAGGTCAACAATCGACAACCGAAAATCTACAATCGACAATCCTGGACATCGAGCCAGTTCGGCCCCGCGCTCAGGTCCACTTCAAGCGGCACCTGTAAACGCAGCGTTTTCTCCAGCGGCGTCGTCATCTCCTCACGAACCAGGGCGGCCAGCGCGGACAGTTCCTCGGGCGGCGCCTCGAAGACCAGTTCGTCGTGGATCTGCAGCAGCATCCGCGAGCGCAACCGCTCGCGCCGCAGCCGGCGATACAGGTTGAGCATCGCCAGCTTGATCAGGTCGGCCGCCGATCCCTGAATCTCCATGTTGATCGCTTCGCGCTCGGGCTGGTTGCGCTGCTGATAACTGGTCGAGGAACGAATGCCGTCGATGCGCCGCCGCCGGCCCAGGATCGTCGAGACGTAACCCGACTTGCGGCACCCTTCGAGCAGCTTCTGCTGATACGTCAGCACACTCGGATAGCGAGCGAAATAGCTATCGATGAACTTGCCTGCCTCCTCGCGTGAAATGTGCAGCCGTTCCGCCAGGCCGTGCGGACTCATGCCATAGAGGACGCCGAAATTCACCGTCTTGGCGACGCGGCGCATCTCCGCCGTCACCTTGTCCAGCGCAACGCCGTTGATCTCGGCGGCAACCGTCGTGTGAATGTCGCGGCCCTCGGCGAACGCCTTGCGCATGGCCTCGTCGGCGCAGAAGTGGGCCAGGAGCCGCAGTTCGATCTGCGAGTAATCGGCCGTCAGCAACTGCCAGCCGGCCTCGGCCAGGAACGCTTGCCTGATCTGCTGCCCCATCTCACGGCGAATCGGAATGTTCTGCAAGTTCGGGTCGCTCGCCGAGAGCCGGCCCGTCGAGGTCACCGTCTGGTTGAACGAGGCGTGGATGCGTCCCGTCTTCGGATTGACCATTTCCGGCAAGGCATCGACATAGGTACTCTTCAACTTCGACACCTGACGCTGTTCGAGAATCTTCCGGGGCAACTGATGGCCGGGCAGGTTGGTCATCGTCGCCAGCTTCTCGAGCGTCTCCTGATCGGTACTCGCCGCTCCCGTCGTTCCTGTCGTCCGCTGGCGCGGCAATTTCTGCTCGTCGAACAGCACGGTGCGAAGTTGCGGCAGCGAAGCGATCTTGAAGCGATGTCCCGCCAGGCGATAAATCTCTTCCTCGATCTCGACGAGTTGTTTGCCCATCTCGGCTGACAGTTTCCGCAGCAGCGGCACGTCGAGGCGGATGCCGAGAAACTCCATCGACGCCAGCACCTCGATCAACGGCACCTCAAGCTCCTGGTAGAGCTTGCGGAGCGAGGGAACGCCTGGCTCCCGGCTGACGCTCTCCAGTTGCGGTTCGATGCGATCGCACAGCCTCAAGGCGACGTCGGCATCCTGGGCGGCGTAGTCCTTGACACGCCGAGTGGAAACCTGGTCGATGGTGATCTGCGGCGTCTTGCGCGACTTCTTGCCGATCAACTCCTCAATGGGTGTCACCTCATAGTTCAGATGACGCCGGGCGAGTTCTTCCTTGCCATGACTGCGTTCGCCGGCGTGGAGCAAATAATCCGCGACCATCGAATCGCCGGCGATCCCGACCACGTTGATGCCGTGGGCGCGGAGGACGAGAAGATCGTACTTGATGTTCTGGTTGATCTTCTCGACGTTCGGGTTCTCAAACAGAGGCTTCAATCGGTCGAGGGTGCTTCTCTCGTCGAGACGCGGCTCACCATCGGGGGCGCGCACCGGCAGATAGTACGCCTCTCCTTCCTTCCAGCAAAAGGACAGGCCGACGAGATCGCAGAGCAGCGGTTCCAAACCGGTCGTCTCCAGATCGACGGCGAACCGCTTCTGGACGTTGAGCAAACCGAAGAAGCGCTCGAACTCTTCGGGCGTATCGACTAGATGATAGACCGCTTTCCAGTCTGTTTTCTTCGGTCCATCCCCGTTTTTCTGTTCTTCCGGCGGCGCATTGGCGCCGAACGGGAACAGTTCCGGGCCGTCGAAGAGTCCCGGCTGGTCCTTCCGCGTCTCGGCAGTGCCGTCGCCGATCTGCCGTGCCAGCGAGCCGAAACCCCATTCCTGAAACAACTTCTGGGCCAGTTCGGTCTTGATGGGCTTGAGCTTCCAGGCCTCCCAGTCGAGCTTGATTGGTACATCGTCGGCCAGCCGGACGAGCTTGCGGCTGGTGTCGAACAGGGCGGCTGCCGTGCGGATACTTTCCTGCTTCTTGCCGGGGACCTTGTCGAGGTGAGCGAGGAGGTTTTCGAGGGTGCCGAACTCCTGCAATAGCTTGGCGGCGGTCTTGACGCCGACGCCGGGAACGCCGGGAACGTTATCGACCGAGTCGCCGGCGAGGATCTGCAAGTCCACGACCTGTTCGGGCGTCACTCCCCAGTCGAGAAGCAGTTCGGCCCGGCCAAAAACTTGACGTTTGCGGAGGTTGTACATCTGGATGCGATCGTCGAGCAGTTGCCGGCAGTCCTTGTCGCTGGTGCAGATCCAGACGTCGAAGCCGCGCGCGGCGGCCGCCCGGGAGAGGGTGGCGAGCAAATCGTCGGCCTCATAGTTGGGCAAACCGAGGGCCGGGACGGACAGGGCCTCCATCGCCTGGTGAATGAGCGGCAGTTGAATGCTCAGATCGGCAGGCATTGGCTCGCGATGGGCCTTGTAGGGTGGATAGAGGTCGTTGCGGAACGTCTTTTCGGACAGATCGTAGGTCACAATGAGAGCGGCCGGCTTCTGGGCGCGCAGGTAGAGCAGGTCGCGCGTGAAGCCGAACAGGGCGTTGGTCGGCACCGCCGACGCGGTACTCAGCCCCTGGCTTTTCGTGCCGTGGTAGTGCTGGTAGATGAGGCCATGAGCATCGACCAGGATCAGGCGGCCAGCTTGTAGGTCTGAAGCGGCAATAGTTCGTCCACCCGGAAAATCGCCCGGCTTCGCGTCTGGAACGGGGCAAGGAAGCCGCCAGTAGACTTGGCAACAGCAGGCTATCTCATCTCGACGGGGACTCGATCGTCCGGCTCGCGGTTTGGGGACACGTTCCGCTCGTTCGTCTCAAAGGCTCGCTGCCGGGGGAGGTCGGGAACAGAGTACCGAGGTCAATCGGGCTGTTCGCCGAGGAAGCGAGAGGGAGAACGGGGGATCAAAATCGCGAGCGAGTGGTCAAGCAGATAATGGTCGAACGAGTCGCAAGGGTTTTGCGGGTTGTTCCTTGATCTATTTCAGAGTCTAAGGTTCCCCGTTTGCGCTGTCAAGCCTGAATTGCCCCAGCTTCGCGCGGAGGCGAAAGAGCGCGAAGGGCCGGACATCTCCGCTCGCTTGCCGTTTCGCGCTTTTCGCTGCATCGGGAACATCCGGCAGAGGCCGCGCCGGCTCGCGCGTTCGCCCGGTCTTCGCAGGCTATTTCGTTGACAGTCCCGGAGGATCCTTTAGACTTAATACTGGTCGATCCCATCTCCGCATCGTCCCTCGTGATGAGGCCCGTGAGTCATGGCCCCAAAAGCAAAAGTCGCCGCCGGCGAATCCAAACGCGCCCTGATCGTCATCCTCGTGTTCTTCGTCCTCTCGACAATCGGCAGCGGCCTGGCTGCCTATTATGGCTTCTCCGAGCAGGAGAAACTGTTCGCCGCACGCAAGGCGGCCGAGAAGAAGGAGACGGCCGCTAACGAGGAACGCGACTGGTTTCGCTTCCAGTCGGGCGTTTATCGCGCCTATCTCGGCATCCCGGCCGCGCAAGGCACTCCCATCGCCGATGAACTGACCAAAAAGGCCGACTTCGACGCCGGCAAGTTCGGCACGCCCCAGAAAGACTATGGCGAGTTCAAGGAACTGGTCGCCAAGCTCAACGGCCGCAAGTACGGCGCAGCCATTTCCCTGGCCTGGGATGCCACCAAGGCCGCGCCAAAGGATACCTACGAGGCCCTGATCCCCGCGATGCAGGGAGAGATCGAGGGTCTCAAGAAGCAAATCGTCAAGGCGGACGAAGAGGTCGCCATCGCTCGCGGCCTGCGCACCCTGGCCGCCACGACCCAGACCAAGGACAAGGCGGCCTTCGACGCCTCCGTCGAGAAAATCAAGACGGAATTCCTCGGAGAAAGCAAAAACTACGCCCTTCGCATCGCCAAGCTCGAGAATGACCTCAAGGAGGTCGAGGACAAGAAGGACGTCGCCTTCATCCAGCCCATTGTCGCCGAGAACGAGAAACTGCGCAAGGACATCGCCGAGCTGACCAGGCGCTCCAAGGAGTTGGACGACCGGATCGTTCGTCTGTCTCAACAGGCGAACACCCCCACGACCGCGGGGGCCGGCACCACGGAAGATAAGTCCGATCTGACGGTCCGGGGTAAAATCCTGCGCGTCCACCTCAATTCGCGCAAGGTGACGATCGACCTGGGCAGAGCTCAGGGGCTGACGGCGCAGACGACTTTCGCGGTCCACGGCTACCAGGCCAACGGCAAGCCCCGGCTTCGCAGCAAGGCCAACATTGAGGTCATCAACGTTAATGAGACCACGTCCGAGGGGCTGGTCACCGAAATCTTCCATCCCGATCCGAACACCGATCAACTCGCGACCGGCAAGCGCAAGACGATCGACATCCTGAGCAACAGCGATCCCATCCTTGCCGGCGACGCGCTGATCAATTCGGCATGGAACCCGAACGCCAAGACGCACATTGTCATTGCCGGCTTGATTGATTTGCACGGCACCGGCGCGATCAACCTGGCATCGCTGGTCCAGGTGCTGGAGCGGCAGAACATCATCGTCGATGCCTACATCGACCCGCTGGACGGCGCGATCAAGGGTCGGGGATTGACCCGGCGGACCGACTTCGTCTTGCTCGGCGGCAAGGCCGGGGAACAGGGAGCCGGCGGTCCGCTCG
>JBBSDR010000375.1:0-6450 GCA_038240465.1 Gemmatales bacterium | reverse complement strand
ACTCGCGAGGTTGTTCCAGACCTCGGCGTTGCGCAATGCCGAGGCTTCGATCAGCGAGTCTGAAATAGCCTTCCTCGTGATGGATGACCGGCAAATCGCCCGAGCGACGCAACATCGCTCTTGTGCAAAGCACAGGCTGGACCTGGACATTCGGAACGAGATCCAGAGTACGAGCGGTTTCGAGGGCGAGCAAGCATATTCTCCCAGACTCGAAGATGTCCGTTTCATGGTCCGCTCAGGCTCCCTGAATTCCGGACGAGCCAGTGTCTGCCATCAACAGCGGCTACCAGGAAGGGTAACATCCGCTGCTCATCGAGTGTCCGCAGCGGCCGAACTTTTGGGAACCGCGCCTCCCCCTCTTCGTCGTAACTCGTTGTCCTGCCAGGGAAAGCTGTCGATTTTACAAAACGGCATACGACTTGCTAAGTTCGCAATATCCCGTGAAGGGAGAAAGTGAGTGTGGAGTCCGCGAGAAAATGCAGGAGCGACTTAACTTGCTCCACTATCATTTGACGTTCGCGTCTGCGGGAGCTACCTTTGGGTTTAGACTCCCAGGGTATCCCTCACCCCTCTTGCCTCCCCTCAGCCGTCCTGTCCTGGCTCGAGCCTGGCGTCAGTCGGAAAATCCCGTTTTCAATCTCTCCTCCAGCCGGAGGGTCTGTCCCCTTCCGCGACCGTTTGCGAATCCAAGCCTGAACCAGTTGTTCCACGGGAGTGTCGGAAAGATGGGTGGCGCGGAAGTGGGGAGCAACAAGACTGTGAGTTCGCCTGTTGACGGTCCCGATAGTGATCTCTGGCCGACAACCTTTCGTGAGCCTGTCCTCCTGGGCCAGCAGCGCGATTTTCTATCTCGCACCACCCTGGGAGAGATTTTCGCAACTGGCTACTTGCCACCCAAATTGTCCATCCTACAATCCCCCCATCGTCCGGAATCGGAAGAGGCACGTCAGGTACGGGAATACTGGGTTCCCGGGACTATTGCTGCGCCATTACCGAAGAACAACATGCCGCCCACCGCACCACCGCCCACACCGTCGCCCGCCTGGGAATCAGCGATCCAGGATGCCGCGCACCTTGCCGATCTCGCGCGCCGGCTTCTGCTCATCTGCCGCAACCAAAAACAAGTGTACCTCGACGCTCGCCACGAGTGCCGCTACCTCCACGAGGAACGCCAACTCCGTGCTCGGGTGGCTGGGTTCTTCTCGGACCAATCCGAGGATTTTGTGTCGGCTGTCAGGCAAGCGCTCGCGCACATCGTGGCCGTTAACCGTCACGACATGCCTGACGTCGTTTGCGCTCGCGCCATTGCCTGGGGACTCGACGACTCGAAAGGCGACAAATTCTTTGACATGCTGCGGAATGATGCCCTGGGGGGGGCCATGCGGCTGGAGTCGGACATGGCGATTCCCGTGAGTTCGCCGTCGCTCGCCGACATCTTTGCCCCCGGGAGACGAGAAGCGAATTCAGAACCCTTGACCGTGGGGATGCCAGTCGATCAACTCCGGCACATGCGACTGGCTCCGAGCGATTTCCGACACTTTGAGATCACCATCGACTACAGCTTCGCGAAAGCCCTCACCTTCTTGGAGCAGCCGCGCGTCAAGCACATCCGCTTCGCTGTAGCTGCTTTGAACTGGGACCGGGGAGAGTTTGAAGTCCCGCCGAGCGGGGCCGCGAGGGAGTTCGCAGTCCCTTTCTTTCCCGTTTCACACAAAGATCGGGACCTTCAACTCAACCGGCTGCGACAAGTCGTGAGACAGGCAAACGAGAACGAGGCGTATGTCCTGGTCCTCCCGGAGCTGTCACTCGTGGAAGATGACGTTGCGGCCTTGAGCGCGCTAATGGAGAGTTTCGACGGCACGCTCCGGCTCCTTGTTGCAGGCAGTTACCATACGGTAGAGGAGAGCAGGCAACTCAATCGAGCCGAGTCGCTTGTTCGCACCTCAGACGAAGAGGGAGAGAAAGTCCGTTCGTGGTCGCACGACAAGTTTTCGGAGTTTTCCTACCGGGAGCCAGGTTCCAAGGTAGATAACGTCGAGCAAATCACTCGCGACCGGAAGTTACGCCTGGTGATGACAAGAGGTTTCGTCCTTCTTGTCGTCATCTGCAAGGACCTGCTGGAAGTGGATTGCCGGCGCCTGGCAGACGAGTTGGGGGTGACGCTCCTCCTTGTGCCGGCGATGACGCCGAAAACACAGGCTTTTGAAGCGATCGCCACCAATCTGACCGCGACGAATCAAGCCTTTTCCGTGATCGCGAATAACCCGGTCCTCGACTCCTACGTTCTCGGGATGGCCGGGTGCCCGCACCACACTCACTATTTCCACCTCACCCGCGCCCCCAATCCAGCAGCCGGTTCCGCTGCATCGGTGCGGCATCAAGAAATCCCTTTCCAGGAAGGGGATTTACCCGGGGTGTTCTACTTCACGCCGTCCCAGGTTCACGACGGCATCACGCCGACTCCCACCGACAGGAGGTCACCGGGATGAACACGCTTTCCACCCGGCCGGAATTGCCCGCGCCGCCTTCGCTCGTCAGCAGTGTGAAATCGGAATTGCGGTCTCTCGGAGAACGCCTCCGCAAGCAGGAAGGAGGCGGCGAGTGGCCGAAGGAGATCGCTGGCATCCTCTGCGAACACGTCGCTGCTCTGCTGCCGGCGAAGCGCCTGTGGTCGCTGGCGGAAGTGCGTGGACAACTGGGCGGTTTCTTCAGCGAAGTCAACGAGCAAAAAGCCTGTGACGAACACCCTCAGCTCTTTTTGGGGGGCGTTTGCTGGGGCCTATGCCGCCTGAGTTCTGCGTTCTGGGTCCTGGTGAGGAAGACGAAGGGAGACACTCCGGGACGCCCGAAGTCGCCGGCTGGTTCAGTTGATTCAGCGACGGACACATGGGATCAGCCTCGGCTGCTGATTCCCGCGACGACACAGCAGATGAGTTCCGCGATCGAGTCGATACTCGCGCGGGTGCGGGAACCGGGCGATGCGACACCACTCCAGTCGAAGCATCTCGCCGGTGCGTTGAGTCGGGACATCGGCTCCATTCTTCCTCAGTTGCTTTCCGGGAGCGAGGTCCTCGCCCTCACTGTCCCCAATTTCGAGGACGAGGGCCGCCCAACCGCCTCCCTGGGAGAAACGCGGGCCTTCCTTGGCGGTGTCTTTTATGCTCTGGCCAACCTGTGTTCGGCCTATGAAACGAGTGTCCTGAAGACGTGGGAGGACGAGTGCGCCCGCGACGTGGTTCCTTCCGACGTCCAGGAAGTCCTGGCGGCGATTCAGTATTGGACGACGTCCACCGAAAGTGCGCTCTGCAGGGATTTACCTGCGCTGAGGGAGGGGAAAATGGGGTCGCCATCCCGCAGTCGAGGAAAGCAATACTCATCCCGCAATGCGGCTGCACCGTCCGCGGTGGAGATCGGCGCCACGCTGGAGTTTCTCACGGCCTTCGGATTCGTCACCCGACGAGATGACGGACCCAATACGCCCTACAGTCTTCTGGAAGCGGGAACCGAATTTCTCAAGGAAAGAGCTGACGCCGAGCCGGCCGGTCAGTGGTTGTCCTCTTCTCACGAACCGATCGCTCAAGAAGAGTCCACAGGCGAGGCCTTGTGCCTGGAATTTCCAGCTGCTGCTTGCCCAATTGTTCCGGGCGAGCCGGTGGAAGCTGAAACAAGGCGAAAGGCAGGTATGTTCGGCTCCCCTCCCCAGGAACACGATCTCAAGGAAGAAACCGCCGGCACAAAAGCAAATGTGGCCAAGCTCAAAGCGGCTCTGGAGGCGGCCCTCGCTGCAACCTCCCCTGCGGAGACCGCCCCGCATGCTCCCTGAGCGAATCTCGGCGCCTTCCCCCGAGGCTGCTCTCCTCGGGCTGACTGCCGCAGGCGCGGCTCGATTCAACTCGGGGACGTTGCCGCGGCCGAGGGATGGTTCTGTTTCGGCCAACCGACCTCGATCATGTCGATCAGCCGGCGGGCGCGAAGTTCCGTCGAGAGGTCCCACAGCGACTTCAGAACAGCGATCTGGCGCCGAACTCGCTCCCGCCTCGTTTTCGCATCAACGCAGAACCGTCCCACAAGCACCCTGTCGAGGAGGAATTTGTTCCAGCCGGCCGCGCCGTCGGGCTGGGAGAGGTCGGCCTTCCCCTCCGCATTCCGCGCCAGATGCAACGACTTCTCGATGTCGAGTTTCTCGTACCCGAACTGAAGGTAGGCGGACAGCAGTCTGCAGACGATAAAGAGGAGGTCCACATCCTCTCCCGGCCGGTCCTCGACCCGATGATCGGCCCGGTAAAAGGGACGACCGTCCGCGACACACTCCTCAATGATTGCCGTCCACTGCGACCAATGATCGTCCTCCTCGACGCGCCAGGGATAGGGGGAGGCGCCGCCCTCCTGGACTGGCTCGCGGCAGAACTTCTGATAGGCCGAAATCGCCCAGGTCCACTGCTGGCCGACCTGCCGGAACACCCGAGGGAAAATCTCATCGAACTGCCTTGCCAGAAACTGTTCAAAGGGAGCGCGGAACGGAGCGGTTGTGAACCGGCGAAACTCGGAAAAGAATGGCCCGAAGGTGCGGACGAACTGTGCGAAGCGTTCCCTCACCCGCGCGACCTCGATGGCCGGGGGCGGGACTCCCTTTTCTGCCTCGCTGTAGAACGGATGGCGGGTATCCCACCGCTGTGGCTTCTCGCCAGCCCGGGCGGCGAGGTCAATGGCGTCCTTGACCAGAAAAGCGCGGAGCAACTGCTCCGCGAGGAACTGAATCGTTTCCACATCTCCGCTGCCAAGACTCATCGGGTGAACGCTATAGCGCGACAGGAAATACCGGGCGCACAGTTCCGACCGAGTCCCAAACACTAACAGGTGCGTGAGGAACCCGACCGCGATCTCTTCAACGCGCTCGTTCTCGAGAGTGCTGGCTCCGGGCTGCTCCATGCGAGAGAAATCCAGGAGAAGATGGGCGGCCTCGTGGATAAACGTGACGAACTCATCGGGGTCGAAAATGTGGCTCGCGTTCGACACCACACGAGCCAGGCAGACCTTGACGCGCTGCCACAGCCGAAGCCAGGTGGCCGAAGCCTGGGGTTGAAACGTAATCTGGGTAACTGCCCCGATCTTGAGGTCCTTATCGACGCGTTTGAGTAGCCCCAGGCCGCATTTCAGGGCGACGTCCGCCGCCGTGATGAGCTTGTTGAGGCCTCCCCGGAAATCGACCGCCATGTCGCGCAGTTCCGCATCGACCGGGTTCGTCTGGACTCGATGGACAAGGGCATTTTGCAGGGCATTGAGGAATTCGTCGAGTTGTTCGATCTCACGCGAATTGAGAGGACTCTGTCCTTTCTTGCCCGACTCGCCCCTCGCGGTCAAGGCGTGATACAAGGCCTTGAACGTGTCGTAGAGGTCGAGGACGGCGTCGAACAGGAAGGGGTCGGCCAGGTGCTCGGCAAAATTTTTGAACAGGTAGGTGACGGTTCGGCGCAGCGAGTAGGGGATCCTCTGCGCGCTCATCCGGTCATCCAGGAATTGCAAGTCGAGCCCACCGTCTTCCTTCCTAACTTCCTTGAACAGCCGCCGCTGAATGCGCTCCAGAGCGGGCAGCAAAGGGAGGTGTCGAGAGTGCCGACGCGGCAAGGAAACGTCCCGTAAATGGCCCTGGTCGTCCGGTCGCTCGATTCGAGGAATCGGGACGAAGAGCGCGGTCGAGATGTCTTGCAGGCCCGTTTCAAAGGCGTTTGGCGTGTGGAGACCTTCCAGGCTTGCCGGGACGGCAGCGCCGTAACACCCAAGGGCGATGGTGAGTTTCCTCAGCCGGGCGAACAATTCGATCGTCTTGATTACCTGGAGGGCATCCGGTTTGAGGTTGGTGCAGGAATAATCGTGGCGTCCGACCAGAAACCGATGGGCGCTGCCGAGAGGGAGCGCGATCGGGTCCTCCGGGCCTTCGTCGGCGGGGGCCATGGCTGCGATGATCCGGTCCCCGACCGATGTCAAGTGTCCGGGACCGACATCCAGGTTGGTGATGGCCTGGACGCACCCATTTGGAGGAGTCGTCCCCGACTCCCCCAGCATGAGGAGGTAGGATGCTCCCAGGGTCGTGTAGGTCTTGCTGAAGAGATGATTGTCGTGCAGATCGTCGATCGAGTCGGTGAACGTGTGCGAGGTCTGCTTCTTGATTTGCTCCGTGAGAACGGGGAGGACGGCCTTGTGGAAACGGCAGCCGCGGAGTCGATTAAGAATTGCCGGGGCGAGGTCCCCAAAGGTGAGCGTGCGCAGCGCGGTGACCAGGGCGATGGCCACCGAGTAGTTCGTGCAGGTGATGATGGTTGCAAGGTCCTCCGCTCCCTGGAGGTCCATGAACGAACACTTCACGGCTTTCAGGTCCGCCTCCGTCAGTAGTTCGGTGACTCGAGGGTTCTTCGCCTTGACGTCCTCGCGCAGCTTGTAGATCTGCAGTTT
>JBBSDR010000374.1:0-6450 GCA_038240465.1 Gemmatales bacterium | reverse complement strand
GGGCGAGCTCGGCGGCTAAATGGGGCGGAGGCCCACCGATACGCGCCCGGGGAGGAGAGGTCGTGTCTGCGGTTGAAGCCCCTGCGCCGGTGCAACTGGAAACCTTCCCCAACCCCAACCCGGGGCGCGAGTACTCGATCGAGATCGTCTGCCCGGAGTTCACGAGCCTGTGCCCCAAGACAGGCCAGCCCGACTTCGGGACGATCACCTTCACCTACGGCCCCGCGGAAAGATGCGTCGAGCTCAAGTCGCTCAAGCTCTACCTCCAGCGCTACCGCAACGAGGGCGCGTTTTACGAGACGGTCGTCAACCGCCTCCTCGACGACTTCGTGGCGGCCTGCGGGCCCCGGCGCTGCCGAGTCGTCGGCGCCTTCACGGCGCGCGGCGGGATCACCACGACGGTCACTTGCCAGCACGAGGCGGGGGCCGGCCAGGGGGGGTGAGGCCAAAGATCCGAGAGCGCGAATCGCGAAGCCGCGACGCCATCATTCCACTCGCCGCCCCGGGCCGATCCGTGAGCATCGCAGACCTCCTCCCTTGAGCGCTCCCCGAGGTGCGGTGAACAGCGCCCCATCTCCTGACGGACTGCCAGGACACGCTCGGCTTCCTCTGGTCAGTCGCGGGCCTTCTTCGGGGCGACTGCAAGAAGAGCGCGCGCTCGAGCCAAGGACTGCCGGGCGGGCCTCTTGCCCCAAGGCCCCCGGACCAGGTCCGGCCGGCAGGACCGAGGCGTTCCACAACGGCCGGCGCAAGGCCGGCCTTGTCCAGGGAGGAGCGGGAGCTATAATTGAAAGAGTGGTCGGAAGATAGGATCATTACACCGAGGGGGCGATCTGGTATCGACCGGGTAAATTGAGGCGTAGGTGGCGTGTCGTGGTTGATCAGTTGGCCACGTTAAAAGCTGATCGCACTTTAACTGCTGAACCGCAGTTCTCCATGGCGGCCTAATAAAGGCTGCCCCGTGTCCGATTCCTTCGCCTGAGAGGTTTCGGCTCGGTTGCCAAGTCGGGCTCGCTGTTGCCGGAGGTTGGCTCGCAAGGGCCGGCCGCACCGGAGGAGGCAACGGCTAAACTTACGTCTGGTTAGTCTGTCACCAGCCCTGCTTGTCGGGAAGGCGACGGACGAACGCGGTCGGGGAAGGGGCAACCCTTCTGCCGGTCAGAAATCGACAAGATACACACGTAGAGGCCGCCGCTGAAGTGCCACGGGACCGGGGTTCGATTCCCCGCGCCTCCACTTAAACCCCACTTGCGATTCGTCGCAAGTGGGGTTTTATCTTGGACTTACGTCGATCAGTCTTGTCCACAAGCTGTTCTGGCTGGTCTGAACCGTTCTGATTTTGTTCTGAAAGCTCCCTGCTGACCTTGTATCAGAACGGCGAATCCACTATTTTCTCTCTTGGCGTCATGATCGGACGGCGAGAGAGGAAGGTCAACGATGGCAACCCCGAAGCAGCAGCAGGACGGTCGGTTCTTCGTGAACGAAGGCTACACTCAGGCCGGGTCGCGAGCGCAGCCGAAGCTGATGCTGGGCCGCGACGAGGCCCATGCGACGATCCGGGCGGCACTCATCCAGAAGCTCTGGCAGTACAACGTCGAACTCTGCCAGGAGTTTGACGAACCCGAAGTCTGGGACGAGGTCGGGCTGGAGATCGCCCGGAAGGTGGCGGCGGGCGAGAAGGTCGTCTACTTGGACATCGACGCCGGTGATGCCCCGGAACTGGCCACCGGCGTCTTGGCCGGCTGGCAGGACTGCGTGCCGGGCATCCGGCTCCGAATGAAGGACGAAGCGGCGGAAGAAGAGGGCCGGGAAGTCCGCCGGGTCGAGGCCAGGAAGCTCCGCGACATCGCCGCCGTCCTTGAAGACGGCGGGGGTGCGCAGCAGCTCCACGAAGCGATGAAGGCGTACATCGAGGGGATCAAGGCCCACAAGCCCTACCAGACGGACGGCGACATCTCCCAGTGGGCGGACGCCAAGATCCGGCAGATCACGTTCTGCCAGCAGCACATGCCGGACATCCGCTTGAAGGATCTCGACATGCAGCGGATCGAGGAGTACCTCTCGATCCTGGCGGCTCGACCGTTCAAGCGGACCCCCGGCGGCAAGGAGACGACCACGCCGATCAGCAAGCGGTACGCGCAGGCGACCATCAAGGAGTTCAGGAAGTTCATCCGGTGGTTGCACCGCTGCCGCGACTTCGACTGGGAGAAGCCGAGGGACTACGAGGTGGTTGCCATCCAGATCCCCGACGTGGTGAGAGCCTCTCCGATCCGGGTCGCGACCTACTTCCCCGAAGAACTGAAGACGCTGTGGCGGTACGCGACCCCGCGCGAGCGTGCGATCATGGTCATCGCCCTCAACACCGGCTCTGGTATGGCAGAGATCGCCGGGCTGCTCATGGGGGAAGTCTTCCTGTACCGGCGACACCTTCACGCCGAAGCCCTCGACCTTGTCAGCGACGACAAGGACTCATGGATCATGCGGATCAGGGGGAAGACTCGGGTGTACTCGGAGTGGCCGCTCTGGCGGACGACGGTGCGGGCCGTCGAGTGGCTCATCCGGCACCGGCCCGAGACGCAGTGCGACTCGCTCGTCGTCACGCCAGATGGCAGGCCGTTCACGGTGAAAAAGCAGCGGAACACCCGGATCGCCAACGCCTGGGTCCGGCTCCGCGAACGCATCCTGAAGGATGACGAGAAGTTTCGGGAGTTGAGTTTCAACAAGATCCGCAAGACCGGCGGCAACTGGGTGCGGCAGAAGTACGGCAAAGAGATCGCCGACCTCTACCTCTCCCACGGCGAGCCGGTCGGGCAGGACGTGATCGCGGCCTACACCAATCCGCGATTCCCTGCTCTGCACGCGGCGGTGAGGGATTATGGGATGTTCCTCCAGCCGGTCTTCGACGGAATGGCTGATCCGTTCCCCGAGCATGAGAAGAGGGGCGGGGCGAACATCTCGCTCGGCACGATCACCCAGATCGTTGAACTGGCCCAGGCCGGGAACAGGCCGAAGCTCATCGCCGAGAGGCTGAACCTGTCAACGGAGACGGTGCGGAGGTGGATCAAGCGTCAATCGGAATCGAAGGCGTGAACCCTGCCGGGGAGAGGTGCCGTCCGGTCGCCGTCGCATCCTCGTCGTGAACGACAACGCGGACACGCTCGGCCAGTTGTTCAGGCTGACAGGGAACGAGGTCCGCACAACCCACGGCGGCGATGCCGAGGGCGAGGGCCGCTGCGAGGTTCCCGCCCTTGTTGCCTAACAACTACACAAGTCGTTCGACAGCACCAGAGCCTCCACCGACCGTTTCGGGATGAAAGCGATGCGATTCGGCAACACGATCCGTGAACTGCGGAGAGCGAAGGGGTTCACCCTGCGGGTTCTTGGCGAGCGGGTCGGCGTCTCCTTCGCCTACATCTCGAAGGTCGAAAACGGCAAGATTGACTTCGGCGACTACCCCGGCGAAGATCTGATCCGCAGGCTCGCCGCCGCCCTCGACGCCGACGAGGAAGAACTGCTCCTTCTGGCCGAAAAGATTCTCGAACCGATCCGCCGGCAGCGTCGGCAATTCGTCGCCGACCTACCACGCGACACCCCGGCCTGGAACAACCGTCGCATGGCGGAACGGCCCGGCGTCGATCACCACATGGTCGCCAGCGTCCGCAGCGAGATCATCAGGACTGGGGGGATTACCCAGTTGGAGCGGACGACTGGCCTCGACGGCAGGGAGAGAGCGGCCACCCGGACAGCAGCGGCCCCGGCCAACCTCCACCGCCTGCCCGAGGAGCGTCAGGGACGCAGCGCGGCCACCACACTCCACCAGGGCGACTGCCGCAAAACTCCTATCAGCCAGCCTGCCTGACAGCCGCAAAACGGGAACAGAGTGGGCGACGAAACGTATCCGTGCCGGTCGTCGCGGCAAAGTCAGTAACCGCATGACTTTGTGACGCTAATAGAAGACGTTCTGCCGTATGAGTAGGAACCAATCTGTATCCCCGTCCTGCCCGCCGTTGTGCGAACTGAGTCCGGCGAAGAAGCTGAGGAGGCCGGGGGAAACCGTCAGGGAGGTCGTCGTCGGTGCGTACCCGCACATTGCCCGCACCGAGGGCAGGGGCTGGCCCTCGCGAACATGACCGAGATCGGCACCGACCGCCAGCAGGCGGTCTGGAGACAGGTCGCCGACGAGGGAGTGGGTGCTGCGGAAGGTTGGGTCGCCCACGGTCCTGACGCCGGCCACCGGCCACCGGGCCTAGCCACGCGGCCCCCGGATAGGGCCGCGTGAACTTCGTACTCAACTCCCCGTGGCCTTGGCGAACCGCTCCGCGAGAGATTCCCCGGCGGGGAGCAGACCGTGGAAGGGGTCCAATCCCCAGGACGCCGCCGCCGTGACGATCCAGCAAACGCACAGTTAGAGCGATTTGATGGTCCGTTCGATTGCGTCGGTCATATCTTCACCGGGACGGACTGTAATATCATAAGCCTGTTCTTCGACCAGATAGGCGTCATCATCCACATCTGCATTGTGCATGTAGTCGATTGCCATATCTTCCGTCTCGGCTTGAATGTGGTAAAGCTCGACGCGGCGAACGAGAAAGTTCTTCATGTGCAACCTGTTGTTAGTGTAGCCGGCGATGTGCCGCACATTGCCATCATAGCTGCCGTAGGTGTCGCCTCCAAATCTCATGTGGCGGCTGTAGGCATGTCCGGCGTATCATCCCCCAAATGGAGATCCTCCATGCCCCGGTCGGCCCTTGTGGGCCACCAGCCTTGAGTTGCAGGGTCGTATTACGCTGAACTGGCAGAGTTGCGAAGAACAGCCCCCACAACTCGATCCGGTCGGACCACTAGAGCCTGGGCAAGTTCGTTCGGGCTTGACGTGAGAAGACGGGCCGGTGACATGATGCCTGACCGGCCCGTCAGCTTTTGGGTGGTACGGCCAAGAGAGGCATCCCTGCCCAACCGGGTAGCGTCCTGCACCGGCATAGATGAGCAGGGCGTCAGCAGTCTTCATCGTCTTCGTCGTCAAGGCCGGCACCGTCGAGGGCATCCAGTGCGGCGAGTAAGTCGGGGTCGTTGTCGTACACGAACTTCGTCGTCGTCGCGTTGACGCGGGGCTTCATCACGTCGATGACTACGGGCTTCGGTGTCTCGATGACTGCCACCTTCAGGGCTGCCGCTCGGGTCGGGTCGGCAATGACGCTCACCAGTTCCGCGACACTCAGCCGCCGCCCGATCCCGGTCAAGGCCACGTCGGCGGCGTCGAGTTGAGACACGGTGTAGGCGTCGAGAGCGTCACCCCCTGCCGCACGGTCGCCGTGGGTGAGCCTGTCGAGGGCGGCGGAACGAATCTGCCGGTCACGCTGTGCGTCGTACTCCCGGCGTGCGGCCTTGCTCATGACCTCTGCACCCTTCACGGCTGCCGCCTTGTCATCCCGTCGAATCTCCAGCCAAGACAACACCAGGGCCGACCCGTCCCCGGCTGCACCGTTCTTGTCGTGCCTGTCGAGTGCTTCACGGATGTCCTTGAGGACGACGGCCTGAGTGACGCCGGCCTTCATCAACTGGCCGATGACGCGCAAGCATGCCGCCACTTGCGTCTTGCCGTCCAGAAGGACGTTGATGGGGTTGCGATGGGTGTCTTGGCTTTCGTCCTGCCGGTCCACCTTCTTTTCCCTCTTCGTCGGCATCGTGTCATCGTCCGGTGTGTAGATGGCGTTCTTCCATGTCTGCGGGAGTGCGTTCTTGTCGGCGTCGAGCAGATTGAGCCGCTGTAGCTCTTTCACTCCCTCGCCCACTGCCTTCCGGCTGATGCCCGTCCGCTTGGCCACGTCGGTGTTATGGACCGCCCTGCGCTGTCGTGTCAGGTGACAGCAGCAGTAGTACACGGCCAGCAGTTCGATGGCGTTCTTCTGGCCGGGGAACGGGTTCTCGGCGGGGGTGATGAGGGTGAAGTAGTACGGGTGATTGCCACCGCTCACCATTGCGAATGCTGCCGGCTGCTCATGTGCTGGCACCGCTGCCCACCCGTCCTTGGTGTGGGTGACGAGCTTCGCGTCGAGCAACTCCCGCAACGCCGCACCGATGGTACGCTCGGAGATGCGCAGCCCGCCGAACAGTGCCGACAGCTTGCGTGCCGAGATGGGCCGTTGCAACCGGGCGAGCTTGGCGTATGCCAGTCTGGCACGGATCGACATTTTTGTCTTCACCTCTGGCACCCACAGGTTGAGGAGGACGGATTCGTCTTGCGGAGAATTCGTTTCTGGACTATCATTCATACAGGTGTCCTTTCTGACCCTGTGCCTTAGCTTGGCGGCTGGCGCAGGGTCATTCCATTGGTAGATGATGTATTATAGTGCGTCGGTTGTCGATACCAAATCCACCTTGCGTATGTAGGGAAAGACTCGGGCGGGTGGGGTGGGGGGGTGGGGGGGGGGGGGGGGGGGGGGGGGGGGG
>JBBSDR010000373.1:0-6454 GCA_038240465.1 Gemmatales bacterium | reverse complement strand
ACGCAGTCGTACAGCAACTCGCCGAGACGTAACTGGGCTTTACGCAGCCGATCGCTGTAGTCCTCGTCCTCGAGCTTCTTCGTCGCGTCGGCAGCGCGCAACAGCGACACGCTCGCGCCCGAGACGTCGGGCGCCGGAGAGGGAGCAGCGGCGACAATGCGCTCGCCCTGTCGCGCCGCCCGCCGAGCGATCTCCTCGTCGATGCAGCGAATGAGCGTGGTCGCGACCGCCTGGCGAGTGAAGTTCTCATCGTTGGCGGGAATCAGGTTCCAGCGCCCGTAATCGGTATCGGTCCCGGCCAGCATTGCCTCGATGGCCCGTGTGTAGCGCTTGCGGCGCTTGTGCTGGCGCGGATCGTCCGGGACCATGCGCGCCAGCCGGGCGTGTCCCTCGCTGAACTTACGCCGGCGCTTGCGCTGCTCCTTCTTGTCGATGTGCAGCCAGAACTTGACGATGAGGTAGCCGTCCTCGCTCAGCGCCTTTTCGTAATCGCGAACCTCCTCGACAACCTCGGCCTGGCCAAGCGCCAGACGTTTGCGGCGAACCTGTTCGTCGAGCAAATGCCAGTACCAGGAGCGGACGAAGACGGCGAGATCGCCGCGCGCCGGCAGCAGCGACCAGTAGCGGCGCGGGAAGGGATAGCGGCGTTCCTCGTGCGTCGGCGGATACATCATGTGGACCTTGAGGCCGCGCGGGTCCATCGGCCCGGCGAGGAAGCGCGCACAGGAAGAACGGCCGGAGTAACTCCAGCCTTCGAGGACGATCAGGACGCCGAGCTTGTTCTGCCACGCCCTGAACTGGGCCTGACGCAGGGCGTTGTGCAACGCCTCTTTCTGACGGTCGAACTCTCCCTCGGCCAGGTGAGCGGAAAGGTCGATGGTCTCGAGCATGACGTACCTCCAGATCGAGTCGAGTATTCCAGATGGCTGGGCAAGAGGGTAGATTACCACGAACGCGACGCCCCTGCTCTGGAGGATGATCGACATGGACCCCGCGACGACCTGGCTGGACGAAGCCGCCCGGATGCCACTCGCCTTCGCGCTCGTCCGCGAAGATCCGCTGCTCGATCTGGAAGTGCTGCGGCTGTGTCCGAAGAAGACGCGTGTCCTCATGGTTGCCTCGGGCGGTTGCACCGCTGCCCTGCTGGCCGCCGAACCCAACACGGATCATCTGCACCTCGTCGATCCGAATCCGTCGCAACTGCTCCTCGCGCAACTCAAGTGGCACCTGCTCCGCACCGCAGAACCGGCGCGCCGGGCCGCCATCCTGGGCCATGCGCCGATGGGCGTGGAAGAGCGGCGCCGCTATCTGAACGAGTTCCTCGATGATGATAAGCTCTGGCTCGGCCCGCCGCTCGCGCCCTCGGAACGCCTGGGGGCGATGGATCGCGTCGCCATGCTCGGACCGGATCATGCGGGGCGTTACGAGTTGCTTTTCGCCCGGCTGCGTGAAGTGCTGCGGCCACGCGCACGCGAGATCGAAACGCTGTTGCAGTTGAGCGATCCGGTGGAGCAGGCTTCGCGGCTGCGGTCTGGTCCGCCGCTGGGCGATGCTCTCGACGCGGCCTACGACGAGGTGCTGTCGCTGCCGAACCTGGTGCGGCTGTTCGGCGAGGGTGCGACGCAGAACCCGGTTGAGCCGTTCAGCCGTCACTTCGCCCGGCGCACGCGCTTCATCCTCGGTCGTTTGCCCGCAGCGACGAATCCTTATCTCTGGCTGATGCTGCTGGGCCGGCTGCCTCCCAAAGTCTCGCTCCCCTGGCTGACGCTCCCCCAGCAGCCCCGGCCGCGGAAGCTCGTTTGCACCCTCGGCTTGATAGATGACGTTCTCGGCGGCGCGGATCGCTATCACTTCATCCATCTGTCGAACATTCTCGACTGGCTGACGCCGGCCCAGGCAAGGCACACGCTCGAACTGGCTCACAAGGGTCTTTATCGGGGCGGCCGGGTCTTCATCCGCCAGCTCAACTCGACGCTCGACATTGCCGCTCTCGGCCCGATGTTCCAGTGGGAACCGGAGACTGCGTCGGACCTGCTCGCCCGCGACCGCAGTTTCTTCTATCGGGCCCTGCATCTGGGGAGGAAGCCGTGAGCGTCCACGCTTTCCACGAACCGCCGCCCGCAGACATTGCTCACGCTCTTGCCGACTTCGAGCGCCAGTTCACTTACCCGCTCGGCCTTGGCCGCAGTTTCCGCATCGAACATGGAGCGGACTATGCGCGTTTCTATCGCGCCCAGGGCGAGGCGCGTTGCTTTCTGCGGGTCGAGGCGGGCCGGGTCCAGGGTGTCCTATGTGCCGCGCTGCGTCCGCTGCTGCTGCCGGGCGGTGAGGTGAGGCAGGTGGCCTACATCGGCGATCTCAAGATCGCCCCCGAGGCGCGGGCCGGCACGACGCTGTATCTGCTGGCAATGGCAGCCTTGCGATGGCTTGCCCCGCAAACCACCTCCGCGTTTGGCGTCGTCATGGACGGCACGTCAACCGTGCCTGGTTCGTATACCGGCCGTGCGGGCATCCCGGCGTTCGCCGTGGTGGGAAGGTTGCTGATCTATCGCCTGAGCGCTGAAGGCACCGCCAAGCCGCAAGCGGTAAGAGAGGAGGAAGCGCGCGCCTGCTTCCAGCGTCTGGGGATCGGCCGCCATGCCTGTCCGCCGGGCCGGCCGGAGGAACGTTCGCTCACGTCTCCCGTCTGGCTCATGCTGGCGGACGGCTCGGCGTGTGGCTGCCTCGAAGACACGCGCAATGGCAAGCGCCTGGTCGCCGACGATGGGCAAGAGATGGTCAGCGGGCACCTGTCTTGCTTCGCCTTCCGCGATCCTGGCGCGGGCGTCCATCTCCTCGAGATGGCCCTGGCGCAGGCGGCGGCGCTGGGCTATCCCGCCCTGTTTGTCGCCGTTGACAGCGGCGACGCGCCGGCGTTCGATTCGCTGCTTCCGGCCGGCGTGGAAGTGGTGAGGGCGACAGCGACCGTCTTTGGCCACAACCTTGCCGCCGGCGCCTGGCTCATTCCGACCTCGGAGATTTGAACATGACCTCCACTGCGTCCGTCAACCGCGCCCCTCGTGTGACCGCTCAGGCCGACGAGGTCCTCAAGAAGGCCGGCATCCTGGCCAATCCTTACTTGCTGGCCCTTGAGAATGGCTCGATGTCGCTGGAGTGTTTCCGCCGTTCGCAGGAGCAGTTCTTCTTCGCAGTGACGTTCTTTCCGCGGCCGATGGCGGCCCTGGTCGGACGCATCGCCGATCCGAAGGCCCGGCTCGACATCCTGCACAACCTCGTCGAGGAACACGGCGAGTTCCAGGAGGAGTTGTTCCATCACAACACCTTCCAGAAGTTTCTTGCCCTGATCGGCAGCGACGCCAACGAACGCGAGATGAGGCCGATATGGCCGGCCCTGCGCGCGTTCAACAGCGTGCTGACCGCCTCATGTGTGCTGGACGAGTTGGAGGTGGGCGTCGGCTGCATGGGCATCATCGAGCATGCTTTCGCCGGCATCTCGGGGGCCATCGGCCGGTCCGTCTGCGCGCGCGGCTGGGTCAAGCCAGGCGAACTGGTCCACTACGCCCTGCACGAGAAGATCGACGAACGGCACGCCGAGGAGTTCTTCGCCGTGATCGAGCCGGACTGGGACGTGATGCGGCGGCGCCACTTCATCGTCCAGGGACTGGAACTGGGCGCGTACGCCTTCGATCGGCTCTATCGCGACATGCTCGAAACAGCCCGCCGGGAGGTGTCGTGACGGGGGTATACAAGCCCGAAGCGCAAGCAAGGGAACTCGACCCGTGCTTGCGCTTCGGACTCCGATCAAACGCCCATCACGTTGTAGCCGCAATCGACATAGAGGACGTGGCCGCTGATCGCCGAAGCCAGCGGGCTGCACAGGAACGCCGTCGTGTTGGCCACCTCTTCCGGCTCGATGCCGCGCGGCAGCGGCGAACGCTCGGCAGCGTAGTCGATCATTCCCTGAATGTCGCCGATGCCCTTCGCGGCGCGTGAGCCATACGGACCCGCCGAAATCAGGTTGACGCGCACGCCCTTGGCGCCGACGTTGTGCGCCAGTTGCTTGGCATCGATCTCCAAGGCCGCCTTCGCCGTGGACATGCCGCCGCCGTAGTGCGGCACCACACGCGCGCCGCCGAGATACGTCAGCCCCACCACGGCCGCGCCGTCCGGCCTGTTCTCCATCAAGGGCAGGGCCGCGCGCACCAGGCCGACCAGCGAATAGGCGCTGATGCTGATGGCGGTCCAGTAGCCCTTGCGCGTCGTGTCGATCAGCTTGCTCTTGATCTCGGGAGCGAAGGCGACGCTGTGAATCATCGCGTCGATGTTGCCGTGCGACTTCTTGATCGCGTCCATCATGCCGCCGATGGAGTAGTCGCCATACTGCTCCTGAATGCGGACGTAGCGGCGATCGGTCTTCGTCTCCTCCGGCACATCGTCCATCGTGTCGTAGCTGACGTCGCAGGGCAGCACCTTATCGACGCTCAGGTTGCCCGCCCCGAAAGGCAGCACCCGGCTGGCGACATCGTCCGGCTTGTCGCTGGTGAGGAAGCCCTCGACGATGCGAATCATGCGCGGATGGACAGCCCAGACGAGTTTCGCCCCGGCGGCCTGCAGCGCCTTGGAGATGAACCAGGCGAAGCTCTCATTGTCGCCGACGCCGGTGACCAGCGCCACCTTGCCGCTCAGGTCCAGGGGAATCATGGCTTCCTCGCACTCAGAAGAGAGATCGAATAGCTCGTTACGGGCGCTTCGGGGATGTAGAAATACCACATTGCGCGAAGATGGGCAAGTCCTGTGCGCCTTACGATTCCGGCCGCAACGCCCGCTGCATGAATTCGAGCATCTGCCGGCGATAGTGCGCTCCCAGGATCGGATGCCGGGCGCGCGGATAGATCATCAACTCAAAATCCTTGTTCGCCTTCTGCAACTCATCGACAAAACGCATCGTGTTCTGAACGTGGACGTTGTCGTCCATCAGCCCGTGAATGATGAGCAGTTTGCCATGCAAGTCCTTCGCCGCCTTGACCACCGAGGTCTTCGCGTACCCTTCCGGGTTCTCCTTCGGCGTCAGCATGTAACGCTCGGTGTAGATCGAGTCGTAATGGTGCCAGTCCGTCACCGGCGCCCCAGCGATGCCAGCGGCGAATAGCTTGCTGTGCGTCAGCGCGTAGGACGTCAGGAAGCCGCCGTAACTGTGGCCCGACAGGCCGATCCGCTTCGCGTCAACCTGTGGGCGTTGACACAGCCAGGTCACCGCGGTTTCGAGGTCTTTCAACTCCTGCACGCCGAGTTGTTTGTACGCCGTCCACGCGGCTGCGGCGCCCTTGCCGCTGGCGCTGCGCGGATCGACGAGAAAGACGATGTAGCCCGCCCGTGCCAGGGCCTGATCGTTGACTCGGCCGGCCAGCCAGCTCTCCTTGATCGTCGGTGTATGCGGCCCGCCATAGGTCTTCACCCAGACGGGATACTTCTTCTTCGGATCGAGCCGAGGCGGAGACAGGATCAAGCCTTCAAGGAGGAACCCGTCCGGCGTCTTGATCTGGACCTTCTCCCAGGACAGGAACTCATACTCCTCGACCGCATGGACCGGGTTTGTGTCCAGCATGCGAACCTTTGAGCCATCGGGGCTGAAAAGATTGACCTTGCTCGGCGTCGTGTTGTCGCTCCAGGCATCGATGATGAACTTGCCCTTGGGGCTGACCTGGACGACGTGATCGCCGGAGCCGGAGGTGAGCAGCGCCAGCCCTGTCCCGTCGAGCTTCAGCCGATAGAGGTTCTGAGCGAGGTAGGAATCGCGTGTGCCGAGAAAATAAATCCAGCCGTTGTCCTCGTCCACGCTCAGGAGCGATTTGGCTTCCCAGTTGCCTGACGTCAGTTGCTTGATGAGCTTGCCGTCCCTGGAGAAGTGATACAGGTGTTTCCAGCCGCTCTCCTCGCGCGGCAGGATGAAGGAGCCGTCCTTGAGGAAACTCGGCGGGCCGGGGTCCTCGATCCAGGCTTTTGTCTTGTCGCGGAGCGAAGTAGTCACCTTGCCCGACAGCACCGGAGCGAGGCGGACTTCGAGCCAGGTCTGCGTGCGGTCCTGAACATAGTGAACGACGTTCGCGCTATCCGGTGTCCAGCCAACGCGGCTGACAAGCGTCTCTTCCGGCTTGTCGCCGAGCGGCACCCAGTTCACCTTGCCATCGGAAACTTGCACGATGCCGAGCTTGACGGTTGGATTGGGATCGCCGGATTTCGGATAGCGCGTCTGCTCGACGTTTTGATGCAAAGGCAGCTCATCGATGACAGTGAATTTCTTCAACTTCGTGTCGTCGAAGCGGAGAAAGGCGATGAATTTCGAGTCGGGACTCCACCAGTGAGCGTTCCAGTTGCGATTGTAGATCTCCTCGAAATAGACCCAGTCCGCCTTACCGCTCGAAATCATCTCGCCGCCGTCATTCGTCAGCGCTTT